>JAISDJ010000212.1 GCA_031264865.1 Tannerellaceae bacterium
ATCGTATTTTTACTGTTTGCTATCGCTGTCAATATGGAGAAATAATTTCCATATTTACGGCCGAACTCCTGAATAAGCAGCGTATTACCTTCGCTTACGAATGGAGATTCGGAACGAGTCATCAGGTCAACCATCTTTCCCATATCCGTAGCGCCCTGATTCATAAAGAGCTCAATGTATTTCGGTATGCCGCCTGTAAACGTATAGAGAGCCAGCAGGTCGTCATTCGAGTAGTCAGGTTTATAATCGTTGAGTATCTCCTTTATAACATCGGTAGAAAAAGGCGCAAGCTTTAGAATACTGTCTGCACGGCCGTATAAAGGTTCTTTATAATCCTTGAAAATACGGTTCATCAGTGTATATACCGAGCCGCTTACAATCAGGTTCACATTCGACTTCTTCCGATACCTGTCCCAAATATCCTGCATCTGGCTATATACTACAGGGTTGATATAGAAAAACTCCTGAAATTCATCTATCACCAGGTTGTATTTCCTTCGTTCCCCTAAATCCATCAGAAAGGTAAATAAACCGGCAAAATTTGTTACTTCCGGCACATAAATATCAAACGTGCGGGCCACTGCTTCTGCAAACCCTTTGCAAAGCGCCGCTTCATTCCCCCGGTTAACAAACAAATAAATGGTGGGAGTATCCTCGCAACTCTTAAATATCAAACTTGTCTTGCCAATACGCCTGCGCCCTGTAAGCACAGTCATCTGGGCATGCACATTAAAAGACAGTTCGCGCATTTTCCCTAACGCCTCAAGCTCTGTTCCCCGATTATAAAACTTCATACCGAATCACCTTTATAAATATCACAACGGTTATTATTACGGCCGTGATATTTGCAAAGATAACAAATATGCCCTTATCATCACCCGCCGTCAGTTTTTTTCTTTTGAAGAATGATTCTGCATGACCGGGGGCAAGCCTCCTCAGGAAGTTATAAGTACGCTTTACAGTCTTCTGTTTGCCCATATCTTTCAGCTTTCAGCCTGCTTATTGAAGCTTATGGGTGAACGGCTATGGCTGAAAGAAAACTGAAGGTTCCTATTTCAGTATTTTATTCTGTAAACCAAGTGCTTACAACAAAACTGAAAGCTAAAAGAAGGGGTAAAAAAGTAGATTGGTAGGTGGATTATCATATTAAAAGTATTTCCCGGTCGAAGCTCAGGTTTATCTTCTTTTTCTCACTTTGTTTAATCTGTTAAAGAAGAATTGCATATTGAAAATCGAAATATAATTTTGAAATATAAAATCAAAACGCTATCTTTGCATAAAGATAGTATATGAGAATTCTAACGGAAAAAGCGCTTAAAGATTATATAAAAGAACATCCGGATGCTGAAACAGCCTTACAGGAATGGATAAAAGTTATAAAGAATAGTGAGTGGACATGTTTTGCCGATATAAAAGAATCCTTTAATAGTGTGGATAATGTCGGAAATCAACGGTATGTTTTTAACATAAGGGGTAATAACCATCGCCTTATTGTTATAATTCGATTTACGATACAGTATGTTTATATTCGTTTTATCGGAACACATAAAGAGTATGATTTGTTGGATAGCAATACAATTAAAAACATTTGATCATTATGGCAAAGATAGAAAATGAAGCACAATACAATTGGGCATTATCAAAAGTAGAGGAGTTGCTCAGGTCTACAGATGAAAAGACTCCGGCAGAAGACTCAAATATGATAGAATTGAAACTTCTTTCGGATTTAGTCGCTGATTATTCCGATGAACATTATTCAATAGGGGAGCCTACGCTTGTTGATATACTGAAACTACGTATGTATGAGATGGGAATAACACAAAAAAAACTTTCAGAATTGCTCGAAGTAAGCCCATCAAGAATTAGCGACTATCTTACCGGTAGAAGCGAACCAACATTGAAAGTCGCCAGAGAGATAAGTCTGAAATTGAATATTGACGCTCATATCGTTTTAGGAGTATAAGTCGCTCCGTTTACACATAAAACACTATCTTTGCATGCAACCATATTTATACTATAATTATGCTGTCACTCCATTTAATCGAAAATGATCCCTGGTTATCTCCATACGAAGCTGCTATTAACGGACGATACCGGTATTTCCTCGCTAAAGAAAAGGAACTTACCAATAACGGGCAACAAACATTGAGCGAGTTTGCTTCCGGCTATCTTTATTTCGGATTGCATAAAACGGATAAGGGTTGGATATTTCGCGAATGGGCGCCGCATGCTACCGCTATTTACCTGGTGGGCGATTTTAATCACTGGCAAAAGAATGAACGGTACAGAATGACTCGCCTGGGGCATGGTAACTGGGAGATCGTTTTGGAAGAAAACATGATTGCGCATGGCGACCTGTTTAAGCTGTTGATGGAGTGGGAAGGCGGCAGCGGCGAACGTATCCCGGCATGGATTCACCGCGTAGTGCAGGATGAACAGACAAAAATATTCAGCGCTCAGGTATGGAGCCCCGATAAACCGTATATTTTTAAAAATAAAAAGTTCAGGCCGGACGTCTCTCCTTTACTTATTTACGAATGTCATATCGGCATGAGTACGAACGAAGAGAAGGTTGGCAGTTACAACGAATTCCGTATCCATATCCTGCCCCGCGTAAAAAGGGATGGGTACAATGCCATCCAGATTATGGCGATTCAGGAACATCCGTATTACGGTTCGTTTGGTTATCATGTAAGCAGTTTCTTCGCCGCTTCGTCACGTTTCGGTACGCCCGACGAATTAAAGCAATTAATAGATGAAGCGCATGCCATGGGTATTGCCGTAATTATGGACATTGTACATAGCCATGCCGTTAAAAACGAAGTGGAGGGCTTAGGGCGGTTCGATGGTTCTTACAATCAGTATTTCTATTCCGACGCCCGCCGGGAACATCCGGCCTGGGGGTCTTTATGTTTCGATTACAGGAAGAATGAAGTCCTTCATTTCCTATTGTCTAACTGTAAGTTCTGGTTGGACGAATACCGGTTCGACGGCTTCCGTTTCGATGGGGTGACATCAATGCTGTATTACAGTCATGGGCTGGAGGAAAGCTTCTCTAACTATGGCGATTATTACAATGGCCATCAGGACGGCGATGCGATTGCTTACCTTACATTGGCCAATCAATTGATTCATGAAGTCAACCCGGAGGCAATCACGATTGCCGAAGAAGTAAGCGGTATGCCCGGCTTAGCGGCCGGAATTAAGGACGGCGGCTATGGGTTCGATTACCGGATGGCGATGAATATCCCGGATTATTGGATAAAGACAATCAAGGAAAAGCAAGATGAAGACTGGCGCCCCTCTGCTATCTGGTGGGAAACAACGAACCGGCGGGCCGACGAAAAGACAATCAGCTATGCCGAAAGCCACGACCAGGCATTAGTGGGCGACAAAACAATTATTTTCCGCTTGATCGACGCCGATATGTACTGGCACATGATGAAAGACGATCATAATTACAA
>JAISDJ010000107.1 GCA_031264865.1 Tannerellaceae bacterium
CATAATAATTGCATTGGTATTGGAAACATATAATAATAAGGGTATGAAAACAATACTACGTAATTTCTTCTTTGTTATAAAGCGGTTTAAGATGGCTACATTGCTGAATGTGGCAGGCTTAACAGTAGCCTCTACCGCTTTTCTGGTATTAGTGATGCAAGTAAGCTTCGAATATAATTTCGACCGCATGCATGCCACCTCCGACCGCGTGTACCGTGTAGACATCAACCGCGAAAGTTTCTTTGGCGTTATCCTCTCGCGTGGTTTTGTGGAGGCGGTGTTGCGCTCCTCTCCACACATCGAAGCGGCCACGCTTGTCAATCCCTACAATACCGGCGTCTATTTCTCTATCGGGCAAGAGGGCGAAAGAAACGGGTTTAAGGAAATAGTCACCACCTGTAGCCCCGGTATAGTAAAGGTATTCGATATTCCCATCCTGCAGGGCGACCCTGATTGCCTCCAGGAGCCCGACAAAGTGATTATCCCCCTCAGCCTGGCACAAAAACTGTTCGGCAACGAATCGCCCATAGGTAAAGTGCTTCACGCCGAAGAAAGCGTCTGGACAAAAAGCGGCGACAGCTTCACCGTCGGTGCAGTGTACAGGGATTTCCCCGCCAATACGCAGCTAAAGAATACCCTCTACACCGCCATGGATGCCAATTATGATATAAACAATTTCGATGCGGCTAATTTCTTCTGTTATCTTCTGCTCGACAGTCCTTCGTCAAAAGACAGGGTAACCGGTAACTTCAACGATACCTTTGATTTCGAAAAGATAAGCTGGAACCCGGAAGAAATAAACAATCTGAGAATGTCCCTCACCCCGCTGACCGATGTCTATTTCATGAAAGATATACAAAACCCGAGTATCATAAAATCCGGCAACCGGGAAACCTCCTTTATCCTGATAGCCATCGCTTTTCTGATAGTAATCATAGCCGCTATCAACTTCACCAATTTCAGTACCGCCCTGGCTCCCATGCGCATCAGGAGCGTCAATACGCAAAAGGTGCTCGGAAGCCCCACCGCCACCTTGCGTGCCGGTTTTATGCTTGAAGCTGTCGCCCTGAGCCTTTTCGCCTTTGTGCTCTCGCTGTTCATCATCTTTTCGCTGGAGAAAACGGCCCTTCTCTCTTTCCTCGACGCCGATTTACGCCTTTCGAACAATCTATGGCCCATCGGCATCGCAGGTATGTTTTTCTTACTCATCGGGTTGATAGCCGGCGTCTATCCGGCTTACTATATGACGTCGTTTCCCACCGCCTTAGCCCTCAAGGGAAATTTCGGCTTGTCGCCCAAAGGTAAAGGCCTGCGTACGGCCTTGATCGGTTTTCAGTTCATTGTATCAATCGGCCTGATAATAGCCGCCCTTTTCATACAGTTGCAGCAGCGCTACATGCAAAACTACACGGTGGGCTTCGACAAAGACCGGATAGCCATCGTAGAATTAAACAACAGTATGTACAAAACCCACCGCGACAGTTACATAAACAAGCTAAAAAGCTTCACCGGCATCGAAGACGTAGCCTTTTCACGCCAGAAATTGGGCGCGCAAGACAGTTATTCTACCAACAGTTTTCTACACGAAGGCAACTGGGTGCAATACCACCACCTGGACGTATCACCTAATTTCCTCTCTGTGATGGGCATCCCCGTCATCGAAGGCCGCGAGCCAAGGTCCTCCGACGAGTTGGCAAGCGAGCCTGTCTACATCTTCAATAAAATGGTACGGGACAATTACAACATACAGACAGGCCGGCAGAACCTGTTCGGACACGAGGCACAAAGCGAGGTACTTGGCTTCACAGACAACATAAAGTTTCGCTCCCTCCGGCAGGAAGACCATCCTTTCGCCCTCACGATCAATACGGGAAACTCTCTGCCCGTTTCCTATATTCGCCTCAAAGCCGGCACGGATTATTTCGCAGCCGTAAGCCATATCCGTCAATCCATAGCGGAGATAGATCCCGGATACCCGGTCGAAATAGAGTTCTACGACGTCATTTTCAACACGCTGTATCAGAAGGAGGAGAAGATGAACAGTACCATCTCGTCTTTCGGCCTCCTGGCTATCATTATCTCAATCGTGGGGGTATTCGGGCTGGTCGTATTCGAAACGCAGTTCAGGCGAAAGGAGATCGGTATCCGCAAGGTAATGGGCGCCAGTATAGGCAATATCATCATGATGTTCAATAAGACCTATATGCATATCGTGTGCATAAGTTTTCTACTGTCAGCCCCCATCAGCTACTATGTTGTAACGAAGTGGCTCGAAAACTTCGCCTTCAAGACGCCTCTCTATTGGTGGGTATTCGCCGTTGCTTTCCTCACCGTTGCCGGCATCACCTTGCTTACGGTTACTTACAGGAATTGGCAGGCGGCAAAAGCTAATCCGGTGGAAAGTATAAAGACGGAATAACCCCACCCCCTTTAGGGGGATAAGAGATAGATAATGTAAATAATAAATAAATAGTATGAATAACGAATTTGATTATAAGTCTCCCCTTCAGGGGAGATTTGGAGGGGTCAGAGGAGGCGTCTTTCGTAATTTTTTCTGTATACTTCGCCGCTTTAAGATGGCGACCGTATTGAATATTCTTGGCCTTTCGGTAGCCTTTGCCGCTTTTATGCTTTTAATTATGCAGGTGAGATATGAATGGAGTTACGACCGGTTTCATAAACAGGTAGATTGTATTTACCGGTTAGGTATTTATTGGCCGGATAACGGGAATCAGGTTGTTTTGTCTCGCCCGCTTATTGATCGGTTTGTGGCTTCATCTCCTCATATCAAAGAAGGGGCGATTACACAGTCGTGGATAAGCGAACTGTTTTTTAACATTGAAAAAGGAGGCGAAAGGAAGAGCTATAAAGAATCCCAATACCAGGTATCTCCTAATTTCACAGAAGTGTTCTCTTTTGATATGATAGAAGGAGAGAGGCAGGCAATGGAAAATCCCGGAACAGTGATGATACCCGAATCAATGGCACGTAAGTTCTTTCAGGATGAACCGGCATTAGGCAAACAACTTTTAGGAAACGGGTGGAGTGTTACGATAGGAGGCGTTTATAAAGATTTTCCAAACAACTCCATTGTACGTAATCTGATTTACAAAGGCATCAATCCCTTAGAAGGTAAAAACGAATGGGGGCACCAGAACTATCATCTTTATCTATTGCTCGACTCCCCCGCTGCTGCCGACCAGTTAATCAATAACTTTTGGGAGACTGTTAATATAGAAGAGTTTGAAGTAATAAACCTTAGTTCGGCCGAATTACACCTGACCCAGCTACCCGATATTTATTATGAAACAGACGTTCTGTTTGATACCCAAAGCGAGAAGGGTAGCCGCACAACAGTATTAGTCCTTTTCAGTATATCACTGTTGATTATCCTTATTGCCGGTATAAACTTTACCAATTTCAGCAATGCCATGATTCCTATGCGGATGAAGAGTATCAACATACAGAAGGTATTAGGAAGCACGGATAAAGCGCTTCGCCGGTCGATATTGACGGAAGCGATGATTATTTGTTTCATATCTTTCGGTATATCGCTACTTTGGGTAAATATCCTTTCTCATACCCGGTTGGTAGACATGGTTAATGCCGATATATCGTTCGTATCTGCTAATATCCCAATCTTTATCTGTACGGCGGTCTTGTCATTAGTGACTGGTCTATTGGCAGGGATTTATCCGTCGCGGCTCATTACCTCTTTTTCTCCGGCGTTGGTATTGAAAGGCTCGTTCGGATTATCTCCTTCGGGAAGGAAATTACGTAGCGTGTTGATAGGCTTCCAGTTTATTTCTTCGTTTGTACTGACGGCTGTTGCTTTGTTTATTTATATGCAAAATCGTTATATGGTAACCTCCTTAGGCTTTGAGACAGACCAGATAGCCATAGTAAGCACAAGCCAAAAAGCTCGGCAAAATATGAATCTGTTAGGCGACCGCCTAAAAAGCGAAACAGCTATAGAAAATGTATCTTTTGCACAAACCTTATTGGCAAGTAAAGACGATTATATGAATTGGGGCCGTGGTTTCAGAGATAAAAACATCACCTTTACAGTACTAAATGTCTCTCCCGATTTTCTCCAGTTTATGGATATCCCCCTAAAAGAAGGACGAAACTTCCGTGAAGAAGACACGCACACACCGGGTGGCGTCTACATCTTCAACGAAACAGCCAGAAAGCAATACGACCTGCAAGCAGAAGAATACATTACCGGCACTGAATGGTATGCCTGCGAACCAGCTCTAATTGCAGGTTTTGTTGATGATATAAAATTTGCTTCTTTCCGTCTGGCAATTAACCCAATGGCCTTTTATGTACCTCCCGTGAAAGACTTTACTCCCGTGTACGCTTACATAAAGATAAAGGCTGGAGCCGATATCAGAGAGGCAGTCCATACGATAAAACAAACCTTTGCCGATATAGACCCGGAATATCCTGTAGAAATATCTTTTTACGATACGGTATTGGATAATCTTTACAAGAAAGAAAAAAGCATCGGTATACTGATCATGTTATTCAGCCTGATAGCTGTGTTTATTTCGATTGTAGGCGTTTTCGGACTGGTATTGTTCGATAGCCAATACCGCCACAAAGAGATAGGCATCCGTAAAATACACGGTGCAACGACAGGACTGATCTTAGCGATGCTAAATAACAAATACATCCGGTTGTTGATCGTCTGTTTTATCTTTTCCATTCCGGTATCCTATTATGCCATATCCCGGTGGCTGGAACATTTTGCCTATAAAATCCCCCTTTACTGGTGGGTCTTTGCCCTCTCATTCCTGCTAATAACTTGTATTACCCTAATCACCGTCACCCACCAAAGCTGGCGTATAGCTAATGCCAATCCGGTGAATAGCCTGAAGACGGAGTGAAGTATCTTATGGAGCTGATAGCACATACCCCTTCTTAACAAGCGAAGTGATTTGTACGGAGGGGTCGTGCTGCAAGGCTTTGCGGAGATAGGTGATTTGTACGTTCAGGGCTAATGAGTTGGCATACGATTCGTTTCCCCATATGGTTGAGAGGATTCGTTCACGGCTTACGGCTATGTTGAGGTTGGTTGCCAGAATACGGAGTATTTCGGCTTGGCGGGAGGTGATTAGTATCTTGTTATTGCCGGTACGCAGTTCGTTTGTGCTGTAGTTGAAGACTGTATTGCCGAATGGATAGATTTCTTCCGGGAGGCTTTCGGGCGAGTTCATCTCGAACCGCTCTTTTATACGGGCAATCAATTCTTCGGGATAGAAGGGTTTTGAGATGTAATCGTTTCCTTTGAGGCTGAATCCTTTGAGGCGGTCGCTCTTATCCGATCGGTCTGAGAGGAAAAAGATGAGCGTATGTTTATCTTTTTCGCGAATCTTTTCAGCCACTTCAAAACCATTGAGGCCGGGCATGTTAATATCAAGAAGTACCAAATCTGGTTTTACCAGGGAGAATTGTTCTACGGCCATTGTCCCGTTGCCGGTGTAGGTAACGTCGTATCCTTCGCGTTCAAGGAAACGCTTTATCAGGAGAGAGTACTTTAAATCATCGTCGGCAAAAAGAATCTTCAGCATTGTCTTCATTGTGGTAGGTATAAGGTTACGGAGGTGCCTTCGCCCACATGGCTTGAGAGGGATACGTGGCCGTGGTGGGCTTCGGTTATGAGTTTTACATAGCTTAATCCCAGTCCAATACCGGGGATATCACGGTTGGGGAGGTTGGTTCCACGATAGAATTTGACAAAGACCTTTTCCTGCTCGGCAAAGGGGATGCCTATGCCGTTGTCGGTTACTGTGAGCCATAGCTCCCGGCCTTTTTGTCGGGCTTTTACTTCTATAGCTACGTCGGTTTCCGAATATTTTATGGCATTTTCTATCAGGTTGCTAAGGATATTGGCGATATGTACCGGGTCGGCCTCTATCCAGGGAGATTCCATATCGTACCGGGTAGATAGTTGTACCGTCTTGCCTGCCGGTATATGCATCAGGCGGAGTACCTTCTCCGTTAGTTCTTCCAGATTGAACGTTATGGGGTAGAGGGAGGTAGATTCGGTGTCGGCACGCATCATATCTTTTAGCTTGTTCAGATAGGCTGATAGATTATCCAGTTCAAACATGGAGTCTTGCGCCACCTGATTGGCAGCTATATCGTCGGCACGCATTTCTTTATCGGCCAAGAAAGATACGAACGTTTTTAAGGTCTGTACCGGGCGTTTGAGTTCATGAATCATTGTATTGACAAAGCTCTCCCTTAGTTCGCCTACTTTCTTTTGTTTTAGAATAGTCTTGACTTGGAAAACCAAACACCCGATAAGCAACAGGATCAATCCCAAGGCCAGCAATAACTGGATAGCCATTTTCTTAAAAAGAGGTTGCGACGGAATAGCGATATCAATAGCAACCCCTTTCTGCTCAAACGGACTGTAAGCATACAGAACGGTAATTGTCGGATGAAGCAGGCTGCCCGATTGTTTCCAACCGGATATATAACTAAGCGAATCTGCATCTGTCCAGGCTTTTATGGAATAGCGAATACCGGGAAGATCGGCACTGATAACGGAGTCGAGCAATTCCGTGCGGAACGGGTTCGTGAAGTTTGTCACCGCCCGGTTAACGGCAGCATGCATGCTGTCGGGAGACATCTTGGCATTCATAAACAAACGATATTTAACGGAATCCTCCGGCAGATCCTTCTCCCCTTCATCCGGTTTGCGATGAACAATAGAGAACATCAGGTTGTGTTTGAACGTACTATCCTCCTTTTCGTTCGAATACGCCGTATTCTGCTGGATAATATACGTATAAAAAGCCTTCTGGGTAGCCTTGCGGATCGCATGCTCTTTATCACCTGCCTGAAGTGCTTTTTCGGCTAATTCCTCCGAATACGTATCAACCACATACCGGAATTGATTGTACAACCAGTACCCCTGTACACCAATCAGCAATAAGGCCGACAACAGTGACAGTATCCATATAATTCGTATGCGCCGTTCCATTTCATCTTTCCTTTTTTCTTTCCTGCAAAGATATAGCGAGGTGATTAAGTTTACAATGTACGCAAGTCTTTTTTATTACGTGAGTAATATTTAAGTAATAAGATTGAGTGGCTCTTATCAATGCTATCCGGTATTTTTGCCGGAAGTAATTAAAAGAAAGGAAAATGATATGAAAAGAAAAGTATTTATCACCGGCCTCCTTGTATTTGCTATACAGGCCGTAAGCATGCAGGCTCAAATGGTTATCAGTATCATTACGAATGATGAGGTGGAAAAGACGGAGCCTATAGACGAAACCGCCTTTTCCGTACAATACCAAACGTCGTTCATACCGGACACACTGAAACCGGAGCGTACCACCAACGAAACGATGATGCTCAAAGTAGGAGGCAGGAGTTCGGTCTATTACAGCTATGCCCGTTTCCTGTCCGATTCGGTTATCGACGATTTGAAAAAGAAAAATGTAAGTATCGACCTCATTGCAGATCAAATAAAGCAATACCACAGTATGATTACCTACAAGGTATACAAAAACTATCCCTTGGGAAAGGTAACGATGCTCGAACAAATCGCCATGAACCGCTACCGGTGTGAGGAAGAAAATGAACGCCAGTCCTGGAAACTTCTTGCCGATACGGATACCACCATTCTCTCTTACCCTTGCCGGAAAGCCGTATGCCGTTTCCGCGGACGCGAATGGATTGTCTGGTACACGCCGGAAATCCCTCGTAGCGAAGGCCCCTGGAAACTACACGGACTGCCCGGCCTTATCCTCAAAGCTGCCGACAGTCGAAACCATTATACCTTCGAGTGCAGCGGAATCGTCAACGGACGTGAGGGCGAAAGCATCCAATTCGGGGCAACCGGCTACGAACCCGTTTCGCGCAAGAATCTGAATAAACTGTACGAACGCAATGCAGCAGACCCGGTAGGCTTTGCCAAAGCATCCGCCCCTAATCTAAACCTCAACATAACCATACAGGATGAAAACGGCCAACAGGTAAAAGCTCCTAGAAACATGCCCCATAACCCCATAGAACTGGAATAGGATGAAACACCCGGGCCTCCTTCTTCGTCTCACAGCAATAATACTTTTTGGGCTACATACGCACAATGCCAAAGCCCAAGACCAACACCGTTTTCAGGGAGTAGTGACAGACGCCACAACCGGAGAGGCCGTAGAGACGGCAACCGTCCAACTCCTGAAAGGAAAAGGTGAAGCGATCGTCCACTATACCTTTACCGATGCAAAAGGCGCCTTTACCCTGCCCGCCCCGGAGAGCGATTCCCTGCAAATAACCGTCTCCCTGCTGGGCTATAAGACGTGGAAAGAAACCGTCTACCCCGGCAAACTGCTTTATATCCGGCTCGAAGAACAACCCTTCCGCTTGAAAGAAGTAGAAATCCGTCCAGGCAGAGTATGGGGCCAACGCGATACCATTCATTATGATGTAACCCAATTCCTAACCTCAAGAGACGAAAACATCAAAGATGTTATTAGAAAGTTACCGGGAATAGATGTAGACGACCTTGGCCAAATTTCCTATAACGGAAAAAACATCCGTAATTTCTACGTAGAAGGCATGGATCTGACAAACGGACGCTACAACCAGCTAACAAACAATTTAGATGCCAAAGCCGTAGAAAGCATCCAGCTACTGGAGAATCACCAACCGATCCGTATCTTGCAAGATAAAATCAAGACAGATGATATAGCCCTCAATCTTAAGCTAAAGCCCGAATTCCGTGGCAAATGGATGCTCACCCTGCGGGGAAGCGTAGGCATATCCCCCCTTCTGTGGGAGGCCTCCGCCAATGCCATGCAACTTAGCCGGAAAAGCCAAAGCGTCTACATCTATAAAAGCGATAATACCGGAAAAGATGTAACAGACGAACAGCTCAGGTTCTTTGATACCCGCCAAGGTAAACTATCAGAGCCGGCAACACCTTCATTCCTTACCCAACCCTCTATCCTGGCTCCGCTGAAAAAAGAACGCCTTTTGTTTAACAACGTCCACAACTTCGCTGCCAATCGTCTTTACAGAATTAATGAAACCGCCCTGCTACGCATCAACGCAGGCTACACACATGATACCCGCCAGCAAGAAAGAGGAAGCGAAACTATTTATTTCCAACCAATAGACAGCGTCTATGTAGCCGAACAAACAAACACCCATATCCAAGCCAACCAGGCAGAAGTAAGCATCAACCTCGAAAATAATGCACCGGATTATTTTATGGACAACCGTTTTAAAGCTACCGGTAATTGGGACAGAAGCATTTCCCGCTACACCGGAAACGATCCAATAAACCAACAAATCAAAACAGATGCCATAAGCCTGAGAAACGATTTCAGGAATCTATGGAACCCTATCGGCTATACCCTCGAAGCCCGTTCGCTCATACATTATACCCATTCACCCGCCCAATTAATTATTAATAACAGCCAGGAGCGTTATCTGCTAAACCAGTTGTACACCGATAATTCTTTTTCACTGATCCGTAAACAGGGAAGAATCAACCACCAATATAGCGGAGGAATCACCGCACAGGTAAACAATATAAAAAACGGTTTCACCCTCTACGCCCTGCCAACATGGCAATTAAACCACCCCAAAGGATACACCACCCTAACGCTCCCAATCCTATGGACAACCTTTCCCAAAGGCAACCTCTCACGTCTAACCGCCAACCCTTCCGCGTCATTCAATTACAAACTAAACTACGCCTGGAACTTTTCACTACACGCCGCTTACCGCGAACAATACGGCGATATCCTGAATTTCCAGACAACCCCTTACCAAACCGACTATCGCCATACCGTATGGCATAACGGCCAACTCCCCATTCAGCGCCAGCAAAACTATTCCATCTACGGAGAATATAAAAAGACCGTCCAAGAGTTCTTCACCTCCCTTTCGATCGCCCATACACGTATCTGGTCAGACCATATGTATGAGCAATTAATAGAAGAAAACCACCTAATGCTTGCCTCACGTCGCTTACCCAACAAAGGAAACAACTGGCTATTGCGAGGCACAATCTCCAAAGGCTTCTACGACCTTGGAATGAAAACATCACTTGGATATCAATTCAGTCGCAGCCAAGGAGAGCAATTAAGCCAGGGAGAGCGTTTGCCATTCATCGCCGCTTCAATGCAGTACGAACCCAAAATCAGCTGGTCGCCCTCCAAACACATAGAAGCATCCTATCAATCCGCCATTCGTTACGGAAGCTCTACAAACCGCGATACCCGTCTGACCCCTTTATGGAACGTAGTACAAAAAGCAACCCTTTCATACGAACTTTTCCCCTTTGAAGTAAACCTATCGATAGACCATTATTACAACGATATAAGTAAAAACAAATCAACCAACGCTTTCTTTGCCGACATATCACTCCGCTTAAAACAAGACGATTGGCAATTCGAAGCCTTCATCACAAACCTCTTCGACAAACAACAATACCGTTACACCGAATACACCCCCCTACAAAGCTACACCTCCTGGATAAACATCCGGGGACGCGAATTACTGATAGCCGCAAAATACAAGTTTTAAAAAATAACTATCTTTGCCCCCAATATTCTAATTCAATAGAAATGAAAACAAAACACGTAATTTTAGTAAGCGGAATGATGATGTTAGGAGCATGTAATTCGGGAACAAAACTGGTTTACCCAGTAGCAGAAAAAGACGGTACGATAGATACCTATTTCGGAACGGAAGTAGCCGACCCATATCGTTGGTTGGAAAATGATACCTCTAAGGCTACCGAAGCCTGGGTGGAGGCAGAAAATAAGATAACGGCAGCTTATCTGTCCGAAATCCCTTTTCGTACCAAAGTCAGGCAACGGCTAACAGACCTGACAAACTACGAAAAGATTGGAACACCCTATAAAAAGAAAGGGAAGTACTATTTCTTCAAGAACGACGGCCTCCAGAATCAAAACGTACTCTACGTAAAAGAAACCTTAAACGGCGAAGCCCGCGTATTACTAGACCCCAATAAACTATCCGAAGACGGAACAGTAGCCCTAAGCGGCATCTCTTTCTCGCACGACGGAAAATACCTGGCCTATAACATCTCACGAAGCGGATCCGACTGGAATGAAATATACATCATCGACCTAACAACCGGCAGCCAACTAAACGACGCTATCCAATGGGCAAAATTCAGTGGAGCATCCTGGCAAGGCAACGGCTTCTATTACAGCGCATACGATGCACCCGAAGCAGGGAAAGAATATTCAAACATGAACGAAAACCATAAAATATACTATCACACACTGGGAACCTCCCAAAACGAAGACCAACTGGTCTACCGGAACCCCGCAGAACCCAAACGTTTCTACTACGGCGACGTTAGCGAAGACGAGCGTATCCTATTCATCTATGAGTCGGGAGCCGGAAGCGGAAACAACCTTTTCATGAAAGACCTAACAAAGAACGTCCCCGTAACAGCCCTGACCCATGATATGGAATACAGCTATTCACCCATTGAGGTAATAGACAACAAAATCTATCTGATCACCAATTACGGTGCACCAAGATACCGTATCATGACGGCGACAGTCTCCTCTCCCAAGCTTGAAGAATGGAAAGAATTAATACCCGAATCGGAATCCGTCCTTGCCGGCGCCTCTATTATCGGCGGCAAACTTATCCTGACGTACGAAAAAGATGCCTCACACCACGCCTACGTCTATACATTAGACGGAAAGCAAGAACACGAAGTAAAGCTACCCACACTAGGATCCGTCCATTTCAGTGGAGATAAAGACGATAAAGAAACCTTCTATTCCTTCTCTTCCTTTACCTTCCCGCCCACCATTTATACATATGATACAGACAAAAATGAATCCAACGTTTACCTGGCCCCCAAAGTAGCTTTCAACCCAGACGACTATACCACCGAGCAAGTATTCTACCCAAGTAAAGACGGCACGCAGATCCCCATGTTCCTTACATACAAAAAAGAGTTGCAAAAAAACGGCTCAAACCCAGTTCTGCTATACGGATACGGAGGCTTCAACATAAGCCTGAGTCCCGGATTCTCCACGAATCGCCTGGTATTCCTTGAAAACGGCGGCATCTATGCACAAGCCAATCTAAGAGGAGGCAGCGAGTATGGAGAAGAATGGCATCAGGCCGGCACAAAGATGAATAAGCAACATGTATTCGACGACTTCATTGCCGCAGCCGAATACCTGATAAAAGAAAATTACACCAATAAAGAGAAGTTAGCCGTCAACGGAGGCTCTAATGGCGGCCTACTGGTAGGAGCCGTAGTAAACCAACGTCCCGACTTATTCAAGGTAGCCGTTCCGGCAGTAGGAGTTATGGACATGCTTCGCTACCACAAATTCACTATCGGGTGGAACTGGGCCAGCGATTATGGCACAAGCGAAGACAACGCAGACATGTTCGCCTACCTCTACGCCTATTCACCCTTGCACAATATAAAGAACGACGGTACGCCCTATCCGGCTCTCCTTATCACAACCGCCGACCACGACGACCGGGTTGTACCCGCCCACTCATTCAAATATGCGGCCACCTTGCAAGCAGCCAATACAGGCAATGCCCCCAAGCTAATCCGCATTGAAACAAAAGCCGGACACGGAGCCGGCAAACCCATAAGCAAAGTGATAGACGAATACACAGATGTATATTCCTTCATTATGTACAATCTGGGAATCAACCTTTAGCAACGAATACTTAACTGACGAAGCACATTACGTATCTTTTCAAATGTAGTAATTCGTGTAGGAACCAAAGGCAGGCGAAGTTTATTCTCAATATAACCCATTGCATTAAGCATACTCTTTACGCCTGCCGGGTTTCCGTCAACAAACAATAAATCAAATAACTCCGTAAAACTATGATGAATAGTACGGGCGCTATCATAATCCCCAGCCAATGCAAGACGAACCATACGGCTAAATTCGCGGGGAAACGCATTTCCTATCACCGAAATAACACCGATAGCTCCCAGGGTGATCAAGGGGAAAGTAATACCGTCGTCGCCGGAGATAACATTAAAATTAGCCGGCTTATTTTTAATAATATCATCCATTTGAGTGATATTGCCCGACGCCTCTTTAATAGCAATCACATTCCTGCACTCACGAGCAATCCGGAGAGTTGTTTCCGCCGTCATATTTACACCCGTACGTCCCGGCACATTATACAAAATGACAGGCAAACGAGTAGCTTCCGAAACAGCCTTATAATGCTGATAAAGTCCCTCCTGAGAAGGTTTATTATAATAAGGCGTTACAGACAAGATAGCATCTACCCCCTCAAAGCCGCCATGCTTTAATTTTTCTACGGTAGAACGTGTGCAGTTACCTCCCACCCCTACCACAACAGGGATACGTCCCCGTACCTTGGTAACGATAAGGCGAAGGATATTGTCTTTCTCTTCTTCCGTCAGCGTAGGTGTTTCCGCCGTAGTACCTAATACTACCAGATAATCTGTTCCGTTTTGTAATTGGTAATCAGTTAGTTTAGCCAACGTATCATAATCAACACTCTCATTCTCTTTAAAAGGAGTAATCATTGCTACCCCCATTCCTTTTAAATTAATATCTATCATAAGGAGATTCTTCCGTTTCGTTATTCTGCTGTGCAAAAATAAGGAATTTATATTATTTGGAACGGATTGTCAGCAAATAATATAAGATATGCCCAAAGTAAACATTAATATCCTCATCATCTGTCATGGGTATAGTCAGATCGTACATATCCCTAAGAAATGACTTATTCCCTACCTTAAACAACGACGGGTGTTTCAACAACAAATACTGTATCGCATAATTATTCTTACGCGTCAGGTCCAGCACAATATCAGCCGGAAGCATATTAAACCGTTCTATCATAGAATCGGTAGGCACCCCTTTCGAATCGAGTTCCTCTTCAAAAATATAGAGCCAGGAAGTATTAACAGCTTCCTCTTTCGTCTTTTTGGCAAAATATGCACAAAGGTGGATGTTTGCGGTAAACTCACGTAGCTTTTCCACACAGGTTAAAACTTCATTTTGATCATTTAAATTAAATACAACCAACACATCATCGGCATCGCTCAACGAACAGAAACGGGCTGTTCTCGCCGTTTCTTTTGCCAAATCCTGTATCTTTCTCTTTATAAAGAAATTTGAGAGTTTCATTCGGACAACATGTTTAAAAATTCTTCTTCATGGATAATTTTCACACCAAGTTTAGCTGCTTTTTCCAATTTAGCCGGCCCCATATTCTCACCGGCAAGGATATAGTCGGTTTTCCCCGACACAGAACCACTATTCTTCCCGCCATGCTGTTCTATCATGGCTTTGTATTCATCGCGCGAATGTTGCACGAAGGTTCCGCTAATCACAATCGTCAGACCGTTTAATTTATCCGACCGGTTGGCCAGTATCGTTTCATTCATGCTCATTTGCAGACCATACGCTTTCAGACGGTCTACAATAGCCTGATTCTTTTCATTCCCAAAATAATCAAGTACACTCTGCGCAATACGCCCCCCTATTTCATCTACCTCCGTCAAAGCTTCGAGCGTAGCTTGCTTGAGGTTCTCTATATTTTGAAAGGCGAACGCCAGACGCTTGGCAACTGTTTCACCCACATAACGAATGCCTAACGCATACAAAACCCGTTCAAAAGAGACAGCCTTAGATTGTTCCAGACTATCCATTAAGTTCTGCGCACTTTTCTCAGCCCAGCGTTCCAGGCGAAGCAAATCCGTTACAGTCAATAGATACAGATCAGCCGAATCCTTGATGTATCCGGCGTCATATAAATCTTCCACCGTTTCGGGGCCTATATTAATATCCATTGCCCTACGGGTAACAAAATGCTCAACCCTCCCTTTTATCTGTGGAGGGCAACCGGATTCATTCGGACAATAATGGGCAGCTTCTCCCTGTGGGCGAACCAAAGGCGTACCACATTCGGGACAATTCTTTATAAAGCCAACCCTATCACCTATCATCATCGAGCGAGCCTCCTTATCAACTCCTACGATCTTAGGAATAATCTCGCCCCCCTTCTCAACATATACCGTATCGCCTATATGCAGGTCTAATCCCTCTATAATATCGGCATTATGTAAGGAAGCACGTTTCACGGTAGTGCCCGACAGCAATACCGGTTCCAGATTAGCCACCGGAGTAACCGCTCCCGTTCGTCCCACCTGAAAAGACACAGAATTAAGCCGTGTAGCCGCCTGCTCGGCCTGAAATTTATAAGCAATCGCCCAACGGGGACTCTTGGCCGTAAAGCCCAGATTTTTTTGCTGAAGCAACGAATTTACCTTCAGCACCACCCCGTCTGTAGCCACCGGAAGGTTCTTCCGCTCGATATTCCAATAAGAAAGATACGCAAAAATCTCCTCCAGGCTATTACACTTACGCATCACATCCGGAACCTTAAACCCCCACGAACGCGCATAATCAAGATTCTCATAATGGCTCTGAGCCGGAAGATCCTCGCCCAATAAGTAATAGAAGTAAGCATCTAATTTACGAGAAGCCACCACCGCCGGATTCTGTTGCTTCAAGGTTCCCGAAGCCGCATTTCGCGGATTAGCAAACAAAGGCTCCTCCTGCTCCTCCCGTTCCCTGTTTAAACGGTCAAATTCCGCCCACGGAAGCAGTATCTCTCCCCTGATTTCAAACGCATCCGGATAATCGTTACCCCTTAGTTTTAAAGGGATAGAACGAATCGTTCTCACATTAGCCGTTACATCATCACCACGCGTACCGTCGCCACGGGTTATTGCATGCGCCAATCGTCCATGCTCATAGAGTAGAGAGATCGAAGTCCCGTCGAATTTCAGCTCGCCAACAATCTCAAAAGGCTCATGTAGCGAACGCATGGTACGATCGTAAAAATCGCGCACCTCCTCTTCCGAATACGTATTGCCCAGCGAAAGCATCGGATATCGATGTTCTATTTGTACAAATTCTTTGGAAATATCGCTACCCACCCGTTGCGTTGGCGAAGCAGCGTCGGCAAATTCCGGATAAGCATCCTCCAGCGCCTGTAGTTCTTTGAGTTTTATATCAAAATCAAAGTCGGAGATAGTGGGATTGGAAAGCACATAATAATTGTAATTATGCTGCTCCAATACATCACGTAATGTTTTTATTTTTATTTCAATTTCGTTCATCAACCTTCAGCGCTATTCATATACCAATGCCACATTATCTACCCAAAACGTATTACCGGGCGAACCGGTATAAGCCCCTCCATGACTGGATGAAAACAGCAGGATAAGATGCGTTGGCGTCTCCTGTTCGCTTTCCCAGCCGGTTTCCCGTATCGGGACGCTCTTCCCCTTGCTATTTACCGTATACCTTTCTTCAGTCTGTATTCTCATATAATCCATATATTCCGGATGCGACGTAATATCACCATACAAAATGGGGTAGGTAGCCTCATTCACCCAGCCTGCCGAAGATTGCGTATAGCGTTGCACCATTGTACCGATTCGTTTAGCATACACATTACCGCTACTATCCTCCCAACGCCTTTGCAAGAGGAGGATTGCCATGGCTTTATCCTGCCCTTCCACCGTTGTTTTCCGGCTGAAACCGGAACTTCTCACCCGTTGTTTTCCCGGAGCTATCTTTACCTTATAGTCAAAGCGTATCGCTTTAGGCTTTCGGGTAAAGGCAATGCCACTCTCCAGCATACTCTGCGGATTCTTAGTCCCTTTAACAGGCTCGTGCATCTTGCCTAAGAATACAGAGCCGGCCGCAACCACTTCAATATCTATCATACCAAGCGCCTTTACGCTCACTAGTCGAGTCTCCATACGTGCACATTTCCCTTCTCCTCTGATTTCCGGGAAAACAGACGTATTGGCTTTCACCACGCCACCCATTTTGGCCAACACATTAGAGTTAGCCCAGGGAGAACCCCCACGGTTTCTATAAGCCGTATTGCCCGTAATCGTATCAACAGGCCCCAGCTCATATAAGAACCTCGTATGCCCCCCGATAACGGCCGATTCCTTAATCTCACGAACCGTCCACCGATCCATATTACCATAAGCAAAAGGAACAATCTCTTGCGAATAAACAGCCGTCAGCCGAGCGTTGGCAATTATAGTAATAAAAGCTAAAATACGGATACTATTTTTCCAATCTGCGTTCATATTTCTGTTTTTTTAAGGATTATTGGATCATTTAACCCTCCGTTTAGTATCCCCAGTTCTCCAAAGCCATTTTCCAGTTCCTGTCTACCACCTCCAATGTCCGGTCGTCATAAGTATAGTTGTTCTTCTTATATCCTTTTTTCTTGTCGAGGTAGCTACGGATGTTTTCTTTCGACTCCTCAAACCCCGGTAAGTCCAGCTTCTTATAAATACTTTCCGTCATTCCGAAGGCATCAGCCTCAAAATCTTCAAACTTTATCTCCACCAGATTACCGGAAGGTATCAGTTGTTTTTCCTCCTCATACTTATAATACAGCCGTTTGAATATTTCTACTACGTTTGTTTCCAGTTCTTCGTTCGTGATGTCTTGTAGCCGGAGCGGCTGTATGGTATTCGTAAAAAAGTTGCGCGTACTCTCAAACACCGTGTAAGGATTTCGCTTCAAGTAAAGAAACTTAGCGTTAGGAAACATTTCCAACAACGTTCTTATTCGCCCCGTATGCGGAGGATTCTTACTCAGGAACTGAACACCTTTCGTACTCCACAGCGATATTTTTATCAATTTAAGGAGCGTCTCCTTAAACACCCGTCGTTCCTCTTCGGTAATGGTATCAAACAGCAGAAAGCGATCGCAATACTCTAACATATATTTGGGCAAGTACCAAAAGTTATAATAACTATAAGGCATCATATTAGAAAGCGCAAACTCCTCCTCTTGCGGTAAGTCCACCGCCAGCTCAAGATTGTCCGTAGGACGCGAATGAGGCATCGACACAGACAAACATTTCTTAAAAAAAGCCTGCCCGAAAAGCATCAGGTTAGGAAACACCGTCTGATAAGTAGTATTATAGCCAAAGTGCGCATCACAGGCAAAGACATTATGCACAAAGGTAGTTCCACACCGCCAATGCCCGATAATAAAAAAAGGATCCATTTCCAATGGCTTTTCATCCAGTTTCCGAAACCGTTTCCTTTCAATGGGCAGATACATACTTAAGAGCTGCGCACCTATCCGGGTCAGGCGATACTTCTTCCTGAACCCCTTATCAATCACCCTTCCTGCCGTAATAGCGTCGAACGTCTTCGGACTTGCTCCGATAAGCGGTGTAACCGGTAACTTCTGAAAATCCATGCCTCTTCCCCCTATTTAATTAATTGTATTACGATTCCCTGGCGCCTTAATTCCTCCTGTACCCTTTCTATCGCACGATAATGTTCCCGGTCGATACCCATTTCTTTCAAGTCTACAACCGCCAAGGCCGCCTCGCCATGCATATCCTTCACATCAATCTTTCCGATAATCATCCCCACAGCCGATGTATTATTCGTAACAGGATTTATTAAAATAAAAGCCCCCGTCTGTTTATTCGTCTGATAAGGATCGAAAAACAACTCCTTACCGGTAGTAAAATAAACACGTCCGATCTCGTTCAATGCCAGTTGGCTGGCCGGGGAGTGCTCCATGGTATTCACGTCTATTTTATAACGAACGCTGTCTATACGGGCTCTCGTTGTATTTGTGGTATGTTTTATATAGAAAGAACCGGAAGTATCCATTGGCTCCTCATCCACCCATACAAGCATAGCTTCAAAGTTACGATTTACGGTGGGAACATCATCCGGATGCACCAACATCTCACCCCTCGACACATCAATCTCATCCTCCAGCGTGAGGGTAACGCTCAGGGGAGGAAAAGCAGCCTCCAGATCACCGTCATACGTCACGATACGACTCACTTTAGACACCTTTCCCGAAGGCAAAGCCATAACCCTATCTCCTTTACAGACTACGCCACTGGCCACCTTCCCACAGAATCCCCTGAAGTGCTGGTTAGGGCGCGATACATATTGCACCGGGTAACGGAAATTCGTATAATTCCTGTCCAGATCGATAGGCACCGTTTCAAGATGTTCCAACAAAGGCACACCCTCATACCAGCGCATACGTTCACTCCCGGCAACCACATTATCCCCCTCCAAAGCCGATAGCGGAATACAGGTAACGCTAGCTATCTTCAGCGGCTCTACAAAGCGCCTGTAATCCGCCACGATCCTATTAAATACCTCCTGGCTGAAACCAACCAAATCCATTTTATTAACCGCCAATACCACCTGCTTAATACCCAGCAGAGCAACCAAAAAGGTATGCCTCCGCGTCTGCGTAATTACACCTGTACGGGCATCTACCAGAATAATAGCCAGATTAGCCGTTGAGCCCCCCGTTATCATATTACGCGTATACTGTTCGTGCCCCGGTGTATCGGCTATGATAAACTTCCGGTTATTCGTACTAAAATACCGGTAAGCCACATCAATCGTAATACCCTGTTCACGCTCAGCCTTCAGGCCGTCTAGTAAAAGAGCATAATCAATATGGCTTCCGGCATTCCCCATACGTTTGCTATCCCGTTCGAGCGCATCCAGCTGATCTTCATATATCTTCTTGCTGTCGAATAACAACCTCCCGATAAGTGTAGACTTCCCGTCGTCTACAGAACCGGCTGTAAGAAAGCGAAGTAAGTCTTTCTGTTCGTCTTTCTCAAGATACGCCCCGATCGTAGACGATTCATTATGTTGTTTCATCCTGTTCAAACCCTTTTATTCATCACGCTAAAAGTATCCCTCCCGTTTCTTTTGCTCCATGCTCCCCTCCTGGTCGAAGTCTATTACACGGGTGGTACGTTCACTTTTAGTAGTAGTCATCATTTCCTCTACGATCTGTTCAATCGTATCAGCATTGCTCCTTACAGCTCCCGTAAGAGGGTAACAACCCAACGTACGGAAACGAACCTTCATCATCTCAGCTTTTTTCCTGTATTCTTCCGGCATACGATCATCATCCGCCATGATCAGATTACCGTCTATTTCTACAATCGGACGTTCCTTTGCAAAATACAGAGGAACAATCGGTATTTTTTCTATACGAATATATTGCCAAACGTCCAGCTCCGTCCAGTTGGATAAAGGAAACACACGGATGCTTTCTCCCTTATGGATACGGGCATTGTAAATATCCCATAACTCAGGACGTTGATTCTTGGGATCCCATTGATGAAATTTGTCGCGAAACGAAAAAATCCGCTCCTTGGCACGACTTTTCTCTTCATCCCTGCGTGCCCCGCCGAAGGCAGCGTCAAACGAATACTTATCCAGCGCGTCTAGCAGCGCCTTCGTCTTCATCAAGTCCGTATGCACCTTACTGCCATGCGTAAAGGGGCCTATTCCGGCCCGGTAAGCCTCCAGGTTGGATTCTACGATCAGCTTCCAACCGAACATTTTAGTGTACGAATCACGAAACTCAATCATTTCCCTGAATTTCCATTTCGAATCTATATGCATCAGCGGAAAAGGCACTTTGCCCGGCGCAAAAGCCTTCTCGGCCAGGCGAACCATTACCGACGAATCCTTTCCAATAGAATAAAGCATCACCGGACGCTCAAATTCGGCAGCTACCTCGCGGATAATATGAATAGACTCAGCTTCCAGTTCACGAAGATGAGTTAACGGATACGGTTCAGCGTTCAACGTCTGGTATCTATTTTAGGTAAAACAAGTTCTAACAACCGGCCTACGGCTTCTTCCACCGTTATATCAGACGTATCTATCGTCAGGTCCGGATTCAGAGGAGGTTCATACGGAGCCGTTATCCCGGTAAAATCATCTATCTTCCCCTTACGCGCTTTGGAGTAGAGACCTTTTACATCCCGTTTTTCGCACACTTCCAGAGGCGTGCTAATGTATATCTCCAGAAAATCATCCTTTCCCACAATCGAAGCAGCCAGTTCCCGCATCACTATTTCAGGACTAATAAAAGCGGCAATAGTTATAACGCCTATATTCATAAACAATTTAGCAACCTCTGCTATCCGCCTGATATTCTCTATTCTGTCGTCTGTCGTAAAGTCAAGGTTCTTATTTATACCACTTCGGATATTATCACCGTCCAGCATGCAGCAGAGCAAACCCCTGCTGTGGAGCTCTTTCTCCAAAGCAATAGCTATCGTACTCTTACCGGAACCACTCAGTCCGGTAAGCCAAATCATAACACTGTGTTGCTTCAGCAACCATTCTTTTTCCTCCTTTGAAAGCATTTTGTCAAAGACAGGTTTTAAGCTGTTTTTATCCAATTGATCCATATTTAAAAAGGCCAGATTAACGGAGTTAGAAATATTGTCGTCAAAAAAACGATAATTGTAAGCGGAAGACCAATCTTTACAAAGTCCATGAAGGAATATCCCCCAAGCCCCTGCACAATCATATTGGTCTGATAGCAAATCGGCGTACAGAAACTGGTAGACGCAGCCACACAGGTAACCATAAAGAAGGGCATCGGATTAACCCCCAATTGCGTAGCCACAGACAGCGCCACCGGGAAACTTAATGCCGCCGCTGCATTATTTGTGATGATCTGCGAGAACAGAGCCGTAATAATAAACGTCATCGCCAGCAACGTATAAGCGCCCGTTGTGGCCGACATATCAATAATAAACTTAGCCACTACCGCAGCCAGTCCCGAATTTTCAATAGCCTTACTGATAGCAAAAGCACAGGCAATCGTAATCAGTATATCCCACGAGATATACTTCGTATATTTACGGGCCGGGAATATATTCATCCAAGCCATTATAACAGTGGTAATGCATACGAAGAAAAACATATCAAGCTTCAGCTCCGGCCACGCCTCCTTCACCACAGGCAGCTCACCCACGGTAGCCCCCGCAATCATAAAAATGAAAAGGCCCAGCGCCAGCCACCTTTTTTTGTTGGAAATAGGAGCATCCTCCTCCTTTCCATTAGCCAGGGTAAGGAACACCCTCGATTCGCCCCAAGTAGGAATAAACGAATCATCGGCCCACAGCACCAGCGTATCCCCCTGCTGCAATACCACATCGTCCGGATTGCCGGTCACATACCTTCCGCCGGATTTAACCTCCTTCACAATAGCCCCGTAATGACGGGTAAAGTCAAATTCACCCAGCTTTTTATTAATACCCGGAAAACGCGGGCCCAGCACCGCTTCAATGCTATGCAACCCTCCCTTTTCATCCTTACCGGCAGCCTCCTCTTCTTTATTCTCCCTCGATTCGGGCAATAGCTTATTAGAAGCGAAGATAAGGAAAAGAACACCCACCAGGGCAACCGGCACACCAATCCTGGCTATTTCAAACATAGATAGCCCCTCGTAGCCGGCTTCCATAATCATACCATTCACCACCAGATTGGTAGACGTACCGATCAACGTACAAATCCCTCCCAAACTGACGGCAAACGTCAAAGGAATCAGAAACTTGGTAGAAGGCAAACGAACGCTTTCCGCCCACCGTTTAATAATAGGAGCGAAGATAACAACCATAGGCGTGTTGTTCAGAAAAGCCGACATCCCGGTCAAAACCGGAAGCAACCTCATCTCCGACCTAACCACCGTTGTCTCCCCCTTCGGAAGAAGCTTTTTAAATAATTGAGCCAGCATACCACTCTGACGGATACCTTCGCTCACCAGAAAAAGCATAGCAACAGTTATCATCCCCTTGTTACTAAACCCCTCAAGCATCTCCCTGGGAGTCAGTATACCTGCACAAAGGAATAATACCACCACAGAAATCAACACCATGCCAGGGCGCATCCTATCCCATATTAAGGCGGCAATCATCCCGGCTAAAGCCAACAACACAAATGTAATTTCAAATTTCATGCCTTATAGACTTCTTCTATGATGTTCACAGATACATTGCAAAAGTAAAAAAGAATATCGGTAGTTAGTCTTTTTAACACATATAATTTAAGAATAGTCTGCAAATAGACTACGAAAGTCAGTATTTGGAATAGATCGGTTTAACAATAAACCATTGGTTCGTGAGCAGTTGTTTGTTATACCGCAAAGGCGTTTTCTCGTCGATATGATAAATCTCGCACCCGGAAGCTTTAGCAATAGCATGGCCCGCAGCCGTATCCCATTCCATAGTAGGAGCAAAGCGGGGATACATATCTGCCGAACCTTCGGCTACAAGGCAAATCTTCAAACTACTTCCGCTATCAATTCGCGTAACCGGCTGTCCCTTTTTACGTAGATTATCAATGTAGGCCAGCGTCTCTTCGGTTTGGTGAGAGCGAGACGAAACCACCACAATGCCCTGATGTCCACTGAGCAAAGGCAGCCGAACCCCCTGCCTTATCAATTCATCCATAGAAAGCCGGCTGGCATAATCGATCCCCGTCAGCTTATAAGCCCCAATTGCTTCGGAAGAGAAATACAACTCCCTCCTCACAGGGATGAAGATAACACCCATTACGGGCTTATGATCTGCCACCAGCGCGATATTAACCGTAAACTCCCCATTACGCTTTATAAATTCCTTGGTGCCGTCCAGCGGATCCACAATCCAAAGCGTTTCCCATTTGGAACGCTCCTTATAAGGAATCATTTTGCCCTCCTCACTCAGAATAGGAAAAGGAGTAGACGATAAGGCACTTACAATAATCCCGTGAGCCGCTTTATCAGCACGCGTCAGCGGAGAATGGTCTTCTTTCATCTCAATGCCAAAGTCTGCATCCGGACTCGAATAAATATCCATGATAGACTTTCCGGCATCCACAGCCGCACAAATGGCCATATACAAATAGTTAAAGTAGTTCATCTTAGCCCTTGATTATATTTTGTTGTCGCAAATATAAAAAAAATAGTCATTCTACTGTACAAAATGAATTATTTTTAGAGCAACTACCTTAAACCGCTAAACCTCAATTTTCCTCCTTAGGCTGATACAAATAACGTTTGATGCTTCGTTTAGGCGTCTTCTCAAATTCTTCCTGAAACAGCTTAAAACCACTCACTTTGCTATAAGCCGGCATTTCATCATTCAGCTCATTCAGGTTCTGCTGCATGCGTTTTTCCACCTCATCATGCCCAATACCGTTTTTATCTAAAAGTTCCCAATCCGGATAGATTAGCGCCATTAGCTTAGCTCCTTCACTTATTATCAACGATTCATTCACGTAAGGCTTATTATTTAAAACGTCTTCTATCTCCTCCGGATATATATTCTGCCCGTTCGAACTGAGTATCATAGTCTTACTCCGACCCTTAATAAACAAGAAACCGTCGGCGTCTATCAGCCCCAAATCACCGGTATTCATCCAACCGTCCGGCAGCATAACAGCATCCGTTGCCTCCTGGTTCATATAATAACCCAGCATATTGTTGGTTCCTTTCACAAAAATTTTACCAACTCCAGACGTAGGATCCGGGCTATCTATACAAACCTCCATACGATCTACCACCCTACCTACAGACCCTTGTTTAAACGTATCCCATTGCTCATACGCTACCAAAGGCCCACACTCGGTAAGACCATACCCCACCGTATAACGGAAGTTGATCGTACGAAGAAAACTTTCCACCTCTTTATTCAGCGCAGCGCCCCCAATCACTATCTCGCCAAAATTCTTACCGAAAGCAAGATTTAGCTTTTGGGCAATCGCTTTTAGCACCAACTTATTAACAACCGGCACCTTCAGCAGCGATTTGATAAGCGGTTTCTCCAGCTCCGGAAACACCCGGCTCCTCACAATCTTCTCAATAATCAGCGGAACGGCCAATATCAACGTAGGCTTAAACGTAGCAAAAGCATCCGCTACAATCTTCGGACTAGGCGTACGCGTTAAGAAATGTATATGGCAACCCTTACTCACCGAATTAAGTATCTCGAACGCCAATCCATACATATGAGCCATTGGCAACATGCACACAATATTATTGCCCGCCTTTACAAACGGCACATTCTCATACGCATATTTCGTATTGCTCCAGAGACTCCGGTAAGGAATCATCACACCCTTAGACGAACTCGTAGTCCCGGAAGTATAATTCAGCACAGCCAATTCATCCGGATCTTCCAGATAATAAGCCACATCCGTATTAGACATACCCCGTGGATACCTCTTAGTAAAATAAAAATCAAGCTTTTCCCTTATAGCAAATAACTTCTTATCAACCGCATCGATAACCGAAAAATCATCCAGCAACATAAAAAGCTTCACCTCCGGCATAACCCTCTCATCCAGCGTCTCCCAGTTGCCACCCCCGGCAAAAACCGCCTTGGCCCCCGAATGATTAACAATATGATGAATCGTATCCGCCTTAAAATCATGCAAAATAGGCACCACCACCGCCCCATAAGCCAGCGTACCAAAGAAACAGATCACCCAGTTGGCCGAATTACGACCCACCAGCGCCACCTTATCCCCATGCATAATACCCGCACGCTCATACAAAATATGCAGCTTTTCAATCTCACGCGCCATATCCCCATACGAATACGTTTTCCCTTTATAATCAGAGAGCGCCGCCAAATCCCAATGCCTTTTAATACTATCTTCAACAATACCTAAAAAACGATTTTCCATAATGATCTTATTAAAGAGCAAAGCCAACCAGCCTTGCTCATATTGCAAACATACAAAAAAATGGCACACGGAGCACACGGAATACGCGGAATTACACGGATATTTATCTAAAAAGAACTTTAAAGATATCTTTCTTAAATAAAATTCCGCGTAATTCCGCGTATTCCGCGTATTCCGTGTGCCATTTTAGTTAGTCAACAAAACAATGACCCCTCGAGCTCCATGCGCCCCTACCACAAGAGCCTGTTCTATATCCGCCGTCTTGGAAGGCCCGGAAATAAATACCCCAAACCCCCTATCCGTAAACCATATTTTATTATACGCCTCATGCATATTATCTACTATATGGTTTCTATCTAATAGTATTAACAGGTATTCGGCTATAAAATACACCGCTTTTTCCTTTACATTCTGAGGGATCCATATACAACCATTCTCTGCTACACCTATTTCGCCCTGCACAATCGCAAGATCAGTACCATTCAGCAGATACGGACTCTCCACCTCATCCGGATTAACGGTAGCTATACGTATATGCGGAAGATTAGAAGCTATCGTTTGGGCTTCAGGATATAAAGACAGGATTCGATCATTAATATCCTCCTCCTCATGCAATTCGATAGCCCTGCCCCCCACACTTTCCATTACACTGATAAATTGGGCAACCTTATCAGCATACCGTATGCCGTCAGGTTCAATGGCAGGCATAGCATACGTTTTACCCACACGACCACGTATGGCAGACAATATATCACTCTTCGTACTCATCACTCAGCCATTTTTCATTACAATTTCTTCACCCTCCCGTTCTTCCACATCCGGGTAAACGATTCGTTGGCAAAAAGAGGCAATTCACGTCCCTTCCCCCACACATTCAGATTATTATAAACAAGCAAACGGGGCGCCTTATTAATAACGGGAGCCAGCCTCAAGCCGGTAGTATACAAGGCGGGATGATTAAAAAGATACTTCAACCCCCCGGAAAGCATTTTCTTCGTCCGGTCCGCCTTTCCAAACGAATCCAGTTGCTGGCGCCATTTATAAATTTGATCGGCAAGGTCTATCTTAGCCGGACACACATTATTACAAGAATAACAAAGAGAACAAGCCGACACATTATCATAATACATCTTGGGCGACTTCAGCATACCCAGGTTAATCCCAATAGGCCCCGGTATAAAATACGTATACGAATAGCCACCACTCCGCCGGTAAACCGGGCACGTATTCATACAAGCCCCACAACGAAGGCATTTAAGCGTCTGCACATGATCATTATTCCCCAAAATATCACTCCGTCCGTTATCTACCAATACAATGTGCATCTCGCACCCTTCACGGGGTTTACGGTAATGCGAGGTGTAGGTAGTAGCCGGTTGTCCGGTTGCCGAACGGGCCAGTAAACGAATAAAAACACTTAACGACCCATAATCAGGCACCACCTTTTCCAGGCCCATAGACACGATATGCAGCTTAGGAAACGAAGTCCCCATATCCGCATTTCCCTCATTGGTACAAACCACCACGTCACCCGTAGCCGCCACACCAAAGTTGGCCCCCGTAAGAGCAGCATCAGCCGTCAGAAATTCATTCCTGAGATGCAGACGGGCCGCATGCGTCAGATACGTAGGATCACTATTTTCTTTCTCGGTCCGGAGCTTCTCTTCAAACAACCGGCCCACTTCCTGTCGCTTAATATGAATAGCAGGCATCACAATATGACTAGGCGGCTCGTCCATCAATTGAAGAATCCGCTCGCCAAGATCACTCTCCACTACTTCTATTCCTTTACTTATTAGATAAGAGTTTAGATGGCATTCCTCCGTAAGCATAGACTTACTTTTCACCAGCTTCTTCACCTGCCGCTCCTGAAGAAGGCTACCGATAATCTCATTATGCTCCTGTGCATCCTTTGCCCAGTGAATCACGGCGCCATTGGCTTCGGCACAGTCGGCAAACTGTTCGATATACCGATCCAAATGTGTAACGGTATGCATCTTGATGCGGCTCGACAGCTCGCGTAATTCCCCCCATTCGGGAAGGGCCCTTGCCTGGTGATCTCTCTTCTCCCTTACCAGCCAGAGCGTTTTATTATGCCACATTTCCTGAGCTTTGTTTTGGATAAAACGGTCGGCAGCTTTTGCATGTTTCGTACTCATAATCCGGCAGCTAATATTTGAGAAATATGTATAAAATGAATCGGCATCGTCCCCCTTCGGGCAATCCCCTGCATATGCATCAGGCAGGAGCTATCGGCCCCGGTGATATATTCGGCCCCGGTAGCCAGGTGATTCTTCACCTTATCAAGCCCCATACAGACGGATACCGACGGTTCTTCTATGGAAAACATGCCTCCAAAGCCACAACATTCGTCTACCTTTTCCGGTTCGAGCACCGATATACCCTCTACCATGTATAATAACTTTTTCAATTTAGAATAGGGCGAAATCATTAATTCGCTCGCCGAAGAAAGCTGCAATTTACGGACGCCATGGCAACTATTATGCACACTCACCCGGTGCGGAAACTTCCCCGGAAGCTCCTCTACTCGCAATATATCGTGCAGAAACTCGCAGATTTCGTATATTTTGCCGTTCATCTCCTCAAGATGTTCTTTTACAAAGACAACGCAACTGGCGGAAGGCGCCACAACATAATCGTAACCGGAAAAGAGCTTGTTGAATTGCTTGGTCAAACATTCGGCTTTGTGTTCAAATCCCGCATTAGCCATTGGCTGTCCGCAGCAGGTTTGCTTAAGGGGATAATCTACCTCAATCCCCAGATACTCCAGTAAACGATACGTTGCAACGCCCGCCTCGGGATAAATAGCATTCACGTAACAGGGAATAAATAACCCTACTTTCATACCGTCGCCTTCTTATCCTTTAGTCTCCAGATAAACGATGTGCGTTTGCAGATACTCTTCCAGTCCATGCTTCCCGTCGGCGCCACCAATACCCGATTTACGCCAACCGGCATGGAATCCCTGCATAGCCTCAAAGTTTTCACGATTAATATAGGTCTCACCAAATTTCAAAGCTCGTATTAGTTTGAAGGCAACATCCAGATTCTGCGTATAAACAGACGACGTAAGCCCATACTCGCAATCATTAGCCCACCGGATAGCATCCTCCGTATCTGTAAATTCTACGATAGGAAGTACCGGCCCAAAGGTTTCTTCGCGGATAATATCCATATCCTGCCGGCAATCGGTAAGAACCGTAGGCTCAAAGAAATAACCCTTTGTCCCGATGCGTTTACCCCCCAAAGCCAGCGTAGCGCCTTGCGCAACGGCCTTCTCTACTTTTTCTTGTACCGATTTCAGAGCCCCGGCTTCCACCAGCGGGCCCATATCAAGATCCTTTATTTCGTGCGGGTTGCCTGTTTTTACAGCCTTCATACCGGCCAGTAGTTTTTCCAAAAACAATGCCTTGACGCTCGTATGCACATACACCCGTTCGCAACAATTACACACCTGTCCGGTATTAATAACCCTCGAAGCAATGATCGATTTCACCGCCAAATCCAGATCGGCATCCGGCATCACAATCCCCGGCGCCTTACCGCCAAGCTCCAGCGATACTTTGGTAACATTGGCCGAGGCCGCCGCCATAGTCTGCACGCCTGCCTCCACGCTACCGGTAAGGCTCACCATACCCACTTTAGGATTGGCAGCCAGCTCATGACCAATCACAGATCCACGCCCGTTTACCAGATTGAAAACACCCTTAGGCAAACCAACTTCCGCCACGATCTGCGCAAAAATATATGCATTGATAGGCGTAATCTGGCTAGGCTTAATAACAATGGTATTCCCCGTCAACAGAGCCGGAGCGGCTTTACGGGCAATCAGGAAGAACGGAAAATTCCAGGGAAGAATCCCCGTCGTAACACCAATAGCCTTTTTAAACAAGAAAATATTCTCATGCGGACGATCACTCTGAATGATCTCTCCCTCATAACGGCGAGCCCATCCCGCCATATACTCCAGATAGTCGGCTGTAAACAAGACTTCAACATTGGCCAGACCTTGCGTTTTCCCTCCTTCACGAACAATCGTATCAGTCAACTCCTTTTCTCTTAAACGGATACCTTCGGCTATTTTCATCAGGTAACCTGCCCGTTGAATAGCCGGCAGCCTCTCCCAGTCGCCCTGCGCCCTTTCGGCAGCCTCGATAGCACTACGCACCTCCTCAACCGTTCCGTCGGGCATACGCACAAGCACCTCCTCCGTAGAAGGATCCAACACATCAATCCACTTACCGGACTGATTCTCGGTGAACTCACCATTAATAAACATTTTCAATTCTCTCATGGCATCTATAATTACAGATAAATGTAAAGGTTATAACAGCCACAAATATAAATAGAAAAAAGGAGTTAAAGTAGTCAAGTAGTTAAGAAGTAACGAAGTTTTTTAACAAACTACTTAACTCCTCTGACTCCTTAACTCCTTTAACTCCTTTTAAAAAGCCCGTTAATCCAGCAAAGGAAGACTCGCTACGCCCGAAAAGACAGCAACCACCTCATCATCCTTCAGCAACAAAGAATACGCATCATCCCGGGCCGGATACTCACTCGTAATATAAACGCCACTTCCCGGAGGCGACACAATGATACCATTCACCTGTTCCTTCGTGTCCTTCGACAAAGAATCTACCTTAAACCGACGGAAATTCTCATACTCCATATCCTCTATAAAGACAAAAGAACAACTCAACGCCCGCTCACCTATCTCGGCAGCAAACCCCTTTGGATTGTCTACCACCAGACGCATATGCTTATCATCATTAAACGTCTGCGACGCAATATGAAACTGGGGAGCCATATCCGGCATCGGCGACAAATACGATTCCGACGAATCCTTCTCACCCGTCAGGATCGTAGAAACAAGGATCTCCACATCACTAAAACCAGGAGGAAGCTTACCAAAAATATTCATCGTAGGAAAAGCCTGCCTCGTAATCCTAAACTGATTATTATAAGGCAACTGATCAATATCCTCCTCCGTAAGCCGCTTCTGATACAAATCGATCATCTCGAAATACGACCCCACCAACACATACGAATAACAAACTCCCAGCGTAAGCACATCCCCCGCCACATACGGACGCGACGCATACACCGTTCCCCCAATATTAGACATAGAATCCCACTCATACGTAGGAATAAGCAACACACTACCATTAGCCACCAACACCTTATCATCAAAAGCATTATCAGACAAAGCAATGCAAAGATTCGTAACACTAGGCAACCTCACATCATACTCCGCACTCCGCTTAATATACTCCATTAACGGCTTATTATAATGCATAAACAAATTATCCACCCTACTATCCCTACTATGAACCAGTCCCACCAAAAGAAGAGAACGAAGAGCCTTAGCCATATGCGCAATCGAACCAAAACCCTTTCGCTGTTTAACCTGTAGCTTCGTGCTACTACTATTAGAAGTAATCCTCCGTGAAGCAACCGTCTGTCCCCTCACATACCGGTAAGTAAGATTCCCCATAGACCCACGGCCCTTACCCACCGCCTCACTCTCTATCCGAGCCATACGCAAACAATTTAAAAGTTAATACTCAATTCAGGTCTAAACCAACAGCAGATCCAAGGCCAGTCAAACAGTATTTATAAATGCCCTTACACCTAAAAAACAACTCCCCTCCCCAAAAAGTTGTTAACAAAAAACAATAAACTTAAAGTCTGACGCCGTACGGCGTCTAAGATGAATAACCCCGTCGCAAGCAAAGCGCAACCCGGGGTAAAAACTGCTCCCTCCAAACCAGAACTGCGAAGCAGTTCAACTCCCTGCAGAGTTGATATTTAGATCTATACACAAAACCCCGAGCTGCACTCCGTTTGCATCGGGGTTATCCAAATCAAACGCCCTACGGCGTTAAATATCATACTATCCCATACATATCATTGCCGGCACTATCTTTTTTATTCGCCTTATCTTTTAGCTCAAAACGAACCTCATCCGTACAAGAATGATCTATATTGATTTCATTTTTTTCGACAGGTCTATCAGGAAATCGGTTATAATGATCAATAAAATCTTTCTCTAATAAACCTTTCATTCCGGCAACAAATTATATTCATCATAAATACGGTTAATAGGATCAGAAAGTGGATCTGTATAAATCAATCGTTTATTTTGAACCTTCAAATCAATAATCTCCCCGTCTGCTACCTGATAAACAGACATATCATCGAAACTTAATTTAGCGCCTTTAACCGGCGTATTCGTATCATAAGCCCTAATCAATAAGTTCAAATAATTAATAATATACGGACTATGTGTCGTCAGCATAAGCGTCATATCATAATCAGAATGTTTTTCTATAAGACAACGATTCACAATAAAGCTAATCAAGCTAAGCTGACTCTCAGGATCTAAACTCAATTCCGGTTCTTCAATATGAATATGAACACGTCTATGCCTAATATCACCTATATTCAAATCCGTCCGGAAATCTTTCAAATTATCACCTTGCGATAAATACCACCAAATCATAGTATTAACAGCACTATTAAAATCGTAATACTTTGAAAAATATTCAACAATTACCGCCAAGGGCACAACCATTTGCGTTCCCGAAGATGAATCTTCCAAATCAATCGTATAATTACCAGCCTTGTTTATACCCTCAATAAAATGTTTTGTACCCAGACTTGTTTCTTTCGAAAGATATTTAACACCTAAATAATCAATATTCAACTCATTTATCAATTTAGACGATGTAATAAAATCCTCAAAAGTGTCCCATAAAAAGAAACTCATAGGCCTTTTATCAGGCCTTCTTTCCGCCAAAATATCAGGAATAAGATTCCGTTTATCACAAATAAAAGACACCTTTTCCAGACTAAGTTCCTCCTTTGAAACAAGTTGTGAAGCCATAAGCTTCTCTTTATAAACAACTTTAATATTACCTCTCTGATAAATAATCTCCGTATCAGATTTCAGATAATTAGTGAAACCATTATTCTTAAGATACTGTCTGAAATCAAGATTAAACAGAGACTGAGACACATTCGCATGTTTCAGATACGAACGAATATTATGCATCTTATAGATCCAACGAAACAATGCAAGTACTTTCAGAATCGTACTCTTCCCACTACCCGATCCACCGATGAAAACAATAAACGGCTTTATATCACTAATTTCCACACACCGAATAGGCCCAAAATTTCGTATAACAATAGACTCCTTCATAAATCAAAACATTTCGGTAAAGATACGATAATTCCTCCAAAACCAAAGCCAACAAAGACATTAGAACAATAAAACGAGAATCCACTCCCTACAAAAAAAATAAAAACTCCGTGAAACTCCGCGTAATCCGCGTCCTCCGTGTGCCATAAAAGTGTTAAAAAAGACCTACCACTAAGCACAAATAGATAAGATACCGCTAAGGTACAAATTAATCCGACCCGAAGGATCATCGAAGGATCCCCGAAGGATCGCCCTAGAATCCCCTTAGGTGTAAGCAAGGGTAGGGCAACCACCACGCAAAACGACAAAAACAAAAACCCAACATAAACCCCAAACAAACCAACCACTTACACAACAAAATCACCAAAAACCAAACTATCAATCTGACACCAAATCGAAGAAAACACAAACAATCCGTCAAACCATCACTTCAAACAATTTAAGCATTATTATAGAAATTTAACCGAAAAACCCCCGTAAACCCCTAAAATTCACAAACCAAAACAAACCCCGCCAATTAACAATCGCAACACTTTTTCACACATAATATACCCAAACATCTGTTTTTTCCATTACCTTTACACAACGAATCAAAGCATCAAATCGTAAAAGACATACATAGTAAAGAACAAAACAAGCTACATAATGAAAAAGTCTAACCTTTCCATGTGTTTTCTAGCAGGAACGATACTCCTATGCTCACAAGCCCTTTACGCCCAGAAATTCGAATTATCCCCCTCCGGTTACTTTCAAAACCAAGGAGTAGACATAATGGCTTTCGACGACATCTACCCCGAAGGCCACCAGGGAGGCCTCTCCCTCATCATGCACGGTAACAGGGTTGCCACCAACGGCGACATACGCCTCGAACCAACACCCGGACAATGGCAGCCCGTTCCCAAACAACAAGGCCGACAACTCGACCCCGCCACACACACCATAACAGCTCAACTGAGCTACCCCGACTCATCCCGTCACCTCACCGGATTCAACCCCATGATATACCCCGATCTAACCTTCAACTACACCGTATCCGCAACCGCCCAAGGCCCCTCCATAATCGTAACCGTAGACCTCGATCGCCCCATACCACAAGAATTTATAGGAAAAGTAGGCTTCAACCTCGAACTATTCCCCGGCACCCTATTCGGCAAGCCCTGGATTATGGACCGACAAGCTGGCATATTCCCCCGGCAACCCAACGGTCCCACTCAGTATGAAGCATCGAACCACCAGCATACCGGCAACTTCAACCCCGAAGGCCGGGCCAGTATCCCTCAGCTAACCGGAAAAGGCTACAGCCCAATCGTTGCCGACGACATCGTAGCCACCCCCTATGCCACCGGAAAAAGCTTCACCGTACGCCCCGACGACCCCTACAACAGGTTCACAATCACCTCCGAAGGCACCGAACTAAAGCTATACGACGGACGAATGAATCATAACAACGGCTGGTTCGTACTACGCAGTGAAGTTCCCCAGGGCGCAACAAAACAGGCCATAAAGTGGATCATCACCCCCAACGTAGTGAACGATTGGCTCTACCAACCCGTCGTCCAAACCTCTCAGCTAGGCTACCACCCCAACCAACCCAAAGTGGCAATCATAGAGCTAGACCAACGAGACACCCGGCGACCCCAACCAATCCTCTACAAAATAACCGAAGAAGGCCAAACAGCAATCGAATTCCACGCCGCCGAAGAATGGGGCAAGTTCCTACGATACAACTACCTAACCTTCGACTTCTCGCACATAACCGACCCGGGACTCTACCAAATACACTACGGCTCCTCCGCCTCACCCGTATTCCGCATCGCCAGCGATCTGTACGACCGAGGCGCCTGGCAGCCCGTACTAGAATACTTTCTCCCCATACAAATGTGCCATATGCGCATCAATGACAAATACCGCGTATGGCACGACTCCTGCCACACAGACGACGCACGCATGGCCCCCACCAACTTCAACCATATAGACGGCTACTCCCAAGGCCCCTCTACGCTAACGAAATACAAGCCCGGCGACCCCGTACCCGGACTAAACATAGGAGGCTGGCACGATGCCGGCGACTTCGACCTGCGTGTAGAATCGCAAGCCGGCGAAACCTACATCCTATCCCTTGCCTACGAAGCCTTTAAGGAAAACTACGATGCTACCTCGATCAACCAAACAAGTCGCATCACCGAAATACACCAGCCCGACGGAAAAGCCGATCTTTTACAACAGATTGAGAACGGCCTCCTCACCGTCGTAGGCGCCTATCGCTCTCTGGGACGCCTCTACCGGGGCATCATTTGCAACGACCTACGCCAATATGTTCTCCTGGGCGATGCCGCCTCAATGACAGACAAGGTATCGGGCAATGCCGACGATCGCTGGGTATTCACCGAAGACAACCCCGTTCGCGAACTAACAACGGCTGCCCAGCTAGCCGCCGCTTCCCGTGTATTAAAAGGCTTTAACGACACCCTGAGCCAACAATCCCTCGAAGCCGCCCGCGAGTTATACAATGTAACGCGCGTTACAGACCAGGCCAGAGCCGCCAAAATACACGCCGCTACCGAACTATTCCTCACCACTAAGAAAGCCGAATACAAGAAACATCTCTTATCGGAGACCGACTATATCGCACAAAACATCAACCGTACGGGTTGGTACATCGGACGAGCAGAGAAGGCGCTCAACAACAAAGCCTTCACCACCGCCATACGAGACGCCCTGAAAGACTTCCGTCTCGACCTCGAAAAGCAAGGCCACGAAACACCCTACGGTATCCCTTACCGTCCGCATATCTGGGGAGCGGGCTGGGATATACAGGCCTTTGGCTACCGTCAGTACTTCCTGCACACGGCCTATCCCGATATCTTTGGAGCCGATTATGTATACAACGCACTCAACTTCATACTCGGTTGCCACCCCGGTTCCAACCCCTCGTCGTTCGCCTCCGGTATCGGAGCGCAGTCGGCCACCGTAGGGTACGGGCTCAACCGGGCGGACTGGTCCTACATCCCGGGCGGCGTAGTCTCCGGCACAGCCCTGATCCGCCCCGACTTCCCCGAACTACTGGAGTTCCCCTACCTCTGGCAACAAGTAGAATACGTAATGGGAGGCGGTTCGTCTCACTATATGTTCCTCGTCCTGGCCGCCAAACAAATCTTATCCGCCCAATAAATATCGCTTATGAGAAAGTATACCGTACCCGTAGTTACCTTGTTCCTCCTCACCCTCTTATCTTGTTCCAGGAGAGAAGAAAGCGAACAAAAACTACATCAAATGCGTGAAGAAGTATTAAGCAACCTGATAACAAACATACTCCCCTTCTGGGAAATATACTCGCCCGACCCCTCCGGCGGCTTCTACGGCACGATACTCAACGACGGAACCCCCGTAGCCGACGCCGAAAAAGGCCTCGTGCTCAACGCCCGTATCCTCTGGGCCTTCTCTTCCGCCTACCGATCCTTTGAAGTAGAAAACTACAGACAACTGGCCGACAGAGCCCAGAAATACCTTATCGACCACTTCATCGACCCCGAATACGGAGGCGTCTACTGGAGCGTAACCTCCAATGGCGAACCCGCCGACACCAATAAACAAACCTACGGAATCGCTTTCGCCATATATGGCCTCTCCGAACACTACCGGGCAACCGGCAACGAAAACAGCCTCGAGCATGCATTAGACCTCTACGACATCCTGCTGAAAATGGCATACGACCGCAAAGACGGAGGCTACATAGATACTTTCACCCGCAACTGGAGGCTACCCGGGCAAGTAGACTACGAGTCTCTAGACCCGGGCCCCAAAACAATGAACACCCAAATACACGTACTCGAAGCCTTCACAAACCTATACCGCGCATGCCCGGACAATCGGATAAAAAAGCGCCTGGAAGACTTGGTAAACCTTTTCTGCAACGAAATAATAAACTCCGAAACCAATCACCAACGCCTCTTCTTCACCAAAGATTGCCACTATCCGGAAGAAGTAAACTCCTACGCCCACGATATAGAAATCTCCTGGTTACTCTACGAAGCAGCCCAAACGATAGGAGACGAGAGCCTGATTGATAGGACAAAACAAATCGCCATAAACCTGGTAGAAACTCAGCTCCGGGAAGCCTGGACGCCCGAAGGCTACCTGTTACTCGAAAAATCAAACGGGCAGCCAAGCAGCAAAATCGAATGGTGGCCCCAGGCAGAAGCCGTGGTAGCCTTCATCAACGCCTGGCAACTAACCGGTGATCCCGCATACGCCCACGCCGCCACCACCACCTGGAACTGGATCAGGGACAACCTGGTAGACCACGAATACGGCGAATGGTACCACAGTTTGGATAAAAACCATATGCCGATCACCACCCGTCCCAAAGCAAACATGTGGAAATGCCCCTACCACAACAGTAGAATGGCCTTCGAAACAATCACCCGTATCCAGTGGAAAGAAGAAAACAAACCATAACAAACCATGTCGAACCATAAATAATAAACCCATGAAACGACTAATTACATGCCTTACAATAGCCCTGGCTATTACAGTAACAACCTCCGCTCAGCAAGGACAAGTGTTTGAAACACTAACCGTAAAGAGCACGATCCTCAAAATGGACCGCAAGTTTGCCATTTACCTACCCGACGGATACAACCAGACCGACCAGTCGTATCCCGTACTATACCTCTTACACGGCAGTGGCGACAACCAAACCGGCTGGGTACAGTTCGGTCAGGTACAGCACATTGCCGACCAGACGATTGCCGCCGGACAGGCAGCCCGCATGATCATAGTCATGCCCGACGCCGATACCGGACGCCGGGGTTATTTTAACGATATCCGGGGAGACTTCAATTACGAAGATTTCTTCTTCAAAGAATTGATACCCCACATAGAAAAGAACTACCGTGTACGCTCCGAACGTCGCTATCGCGCCGTCGCCGGACTCTCCATGGGAGGTGGAGGAACAATCTTCTACACCCTGCATCACCCCGAAATGTTTGCCGCCGCCGCTCCCCTGAGCGCATCAACCGGCAGCTGGGACATAGAACAAGTAAAAGCAAGGCTCCCCCAAGATGCCAAACTAACAACCCAACAAATAGACGAATACTACAAGCGCAATAGCATTGAAGAAATGCTAAAAGCAGCCTCGGAAGACGAACTGAAACAGATCAAACAAGTACGCTGGTATGTAAGCTGTGGCGACGACGACTTCCTCTATGAAGGCAACGCCCGCCTGCACGTCACCTTCCGAAAGAACGAAATCCCCCACGAATACCGCGTAAAAGACGGCGGACATACCTGGACCTACTGGCGAATGGAGCTTCCCCTGGTAATGGAATTTGTCTCAAAATCATTCACCCAGTATTGAAATAAACGTTCCGTTCAGGTATACCTCCCTCGGGGTTACGAACCGCATCTTTAAAGAAAGCCTCTCAGTAACCTCCTTTTCCGGTTTGCCGATATATAACGTATCATTAGAAAGACGCAGAAGCGGCAAATAACTTCGTGCTCCCTCGTAGTATATATACGACTCGACGTCAGGTAAATCAGTGCTACTACGATCGGAACCGGGAAAGGAGGAATACCGAGACGTATCGATCTCAACATCTTCAATACCCAAAGCAGGATTCTCAATCATCACAACGCTACATACAATATCAAAGCGGAAAAGGTACCTCTTATCAAACCTCAGATAGAACCCTCCCAATATAATGCCAGGCAGAACAAAGAGAGTAACAAGCAGGACTATAAATAGAATATTACTTCGTTTCATTAGGATAATTTGTTAATTGATAAATAATTCGTATAAGCATTAAGCAGTTCGTCAATACCGATATTAAGAAGAACCATTTCCTTGAAGACAGCAGGCAGTATCTCGTCTACAAAGGTACGATGACGCGTAACGCTGATTTTCTTTCTTGCATCCGAAGAAACAAAGTAGCCAAGCCCCCGCTTATTGTATATAATCTCATGCTTCTGCAACCATTCGAACGAACGCATCACAGTATTAGGATTTACCTCCATTTCAACCGACAGCTCCCGTACGGAAGGAATACGCACGTCGGGAAGATACTCGCCGCTTAAAACGCGGTCACATATCCGGTCGGCTATCTGTATAAAGATCGACAGATTCGTATTATAATTCATCGCAATTCCTTTTCTTTAAGTTTGAGATACCCAATATACAACACAACAATGGTAGCCACCACCAAAACCGGAGCAGCAATCGATTTCATAAAATCAAGCGCCTCATAAGCAAACGACGACATAAAATAAGGATTGAATGCATCACTAGCCACCGATACAATCTTCAGCGATACACCCGTAAACAACAATACATAAAGCGCAATACCCGTAACAACAATCAATAAAGCATACTTACGAAAAGCAATATGCGACAAAAATATAACAGACGACACAACTCCCCAAAGCTCCAAAGGAATAACGTCATAACATAATTCCGTCAGACCAATCCCCACAAAAGCAGGCGAAAGGAGCTTAAACAAACCTAATCCCAACCAGAAAATCCCCACAAATACCAGAAAAAATAATAAACCCTCAACCAGCAGCGTAAAATACTTTTCCTCATTACTGGCCGGAAGCGTATAATATAAACCCTTCGGCTGATGAATCTTTTTACCAATAAAGCGACAATAATAAATAAAAACAGCCAACCCACCAACAAAGAAGAAGCCACTCTGTACATTTGCTTTCGGCTCAACAAAGTACAAAAGCGCTATCCATACAAGTAAAACTCCACCCAAACCGAGCAGCAGACTTTTCCTGTGCTCCACCCAATCAACCCGCAAAAGATAGTTGACCCGATTCAAATTAAAATACGTATTCATTGTAATAAAGATTATGCGTTAAAGATCTGTTTGATTATATCTTTAGAAGAAATCGTAGCATTGAACAGCAATTCCAGCGAAACATGACTCTTTTCGCCCGAATCGTTACGTACCACCCCCATTTTCCCTGCCGGGGATAACTCGGAATAAAGCGCCAACTCGTTCGCCTCAATCGTACGGAAATTCAACTTCTCACTTATCTCATCAAGCGATTTGTTGAACACAATTTCCTTGTTGTCGAGTATGATAACCGAGTCAATCAGACTTTCCAAATCACGCACCTGATGAGTAGAAATAACGATAGACTGGTCTTCGCTAACAAACGAACCAAGCAACTTACGGAAAATGCTCTTCGACGGAATATCTAATCCATTAGTAGGTTCATCCATAAAAAGAACCTGTGTATTAGCAGCTAAAGCCAGCGTAATGGCAACTCTCTTTTTCTGCCCTAACGACAGCCGCAAGATAGCATCATCCATATTCAACTCAAAAGATTCAACACACGACCGCAACCTCTCATTACTAAAAGTAGGATAAAAGGGAGCATACATGTTAATATAGTCCGAAACAGTTACATCAGGCAGGCTAATTTCCTCAGGCAAGATAAAAATCTTCTGAAGAAACACCACCTTCCGTTTCTCTGGCATCTCATCAAAAACACGACAAGTACCACTATCCGGAAACAAAAGCCCACACATAATATTGAGGAGAGTCGTTTTTCCCTCCCCATTTTTCCCAAGCAGCCCGTATATAAGACCCGGTTTGATATCTAAGCTAATGCCGTGAAGCACTTGCTTTTGCTTGCGATATCCAAAGCTTACATCTGTTAAATTGATCATATCGTATAACCTATTAGTGTATTAGTTTTATAGTACACAACAAATATAAGTAATGTTTGAAACAAACCAAATACTTTAACATGTTTTAAAGAGTTTGTTTTTTCTCTTTGCAGAAAAGCCGTTTTTTTTCAGGAAACGGGTTAGTAGTTTATCCTCTTTTTTTCGTCTTGATAGTAGTAGAAAATCTGAAAGATATGCAGGAAGAACTGGATAATTATTTTCTGGGAGTGCTGAATAAGAAGGAGAAAGAGGCGCTTTTCGACAAGATTGAATCTGACGAAAGTTATAAAATGGCGTTTATCCGGATGCAGCATACCGTGGCACTTTCCAGGCTGTATGCGCAAAAGAACGATCAGGCCGGGGCACAACGGATGCTGGATCACTTCGTCCGGACCGTCCGAAACCGACAGATACGCCGTCGGCTTTGGAACGTTGCGAAATACGCCGCCGTAGTGTTGCTGCTCACCGTCAACGGCTGGCTCCTTACGGACAGGCTGTCTGGCGGTATCGAAGAGGAGATCAGTTACACCACGGTTGAAGCGCCGAAAGGGCAACGGGTAAGCATGATCCTGCAGGATGGTACGGAAGTATGGCTGAGTCCGCGCTCCACGCTTCGGATACCCGACAGGTTCAACCGGAAAGAACGTTCGCTGGAACTGGATGGCGAAGGCTATTTTGTGGTTACCCGAAACGAGGAGAAACCCTTCCTGGTACAAACCAGTCAGCATACCGTGAAAGTGGTAGGGACGCGGTTCAACGTCTTTGCCTATTCAAAATCAGACCGGTTTGAAACAGACCTACTCGACGGAAAGGTAAAGGTATGGCAACGAGACAGGCCGGAAGAAAGTCTGCTGCTCTCTCCCGGCGAGAAGGCTTTCTCTAAAAATAACAGACTGACAAGGTCGGTCTCCCGTTTTAATAATGATGAATATCTGAAGAATGGCGTATTCAGTTTCAATAACAAACGATTCGGGGAGATACTGGAATACCTCACCTTATGGTACGACATCCGGTTCGATATCAGGGATTCGGCCAAAAAGGACCTGCTCGTATCCGGTAAATTCCGTCAGAGTGATGAGGTGAAGAATATCCTGAAAGGCCTGCAGGGCGTTCACCCTTTCCGTTACAAAGAGATTAATGAGCATCAAATTGAGATATATTAAGTAGATCTGTCATATTCTTAACACCTGTTTATATGAAAAACATGTTACACGTATTCTTTTGTATCGTATTATTCTCCTGCAGTTCGTCGCCCGAAACGACGCTGGAGAAGGAGTTTAAAACGCCTCCCGAGCACGTTCAGACATCCGTCTACTGGTACTGGATGTGCGGAAATATTTCCCGCGAGGGGGTGATTGAAGACCTCAAAGCCATGAAACGGGCAGGCATCAACCGGGCCTTTATCGGCCATAATTACTTTGACCCTTACGAGGGCGGACGAAACGTTAAGCTGATGAGCGACGAATGGTGGGACGTAATGCACACCGCCCTGAAGACAGCTTCAGACCTGGACATCGAGATTGGCATCTTTAACTGCCCGGGATGGACACAGGCCGGCGGACCATGGGTGAAGCCCTCCGAGTCGATGCGCTATCTTACCTCCTCGGAGATCCGGGCCAGGGGACCCGCTACGTTCACAGCCCGGCTACCTCAACCGGCGGAAACGTTTGAAGACGTAAAAGTGATCGCTTACCCCGCTCCCGCCGAAGAGCATGTCCCCTTCGCCCGGGGTAATCCGCCGGAGGTATTCGACGGAGACAGAAATAAAGGCATCGATCTGCCTCAGGGTAAGGAAGTTTGCATCAACCTGACGGCTCCCGATGATTTTACGGCGCGCAGCCTTACCGTCTACCCCACGCATGCGGAGATTAAGGCCGATTTTGAATTGCAGGCCAAAATCGGCGATGCGTTTCAGACGATAGCGACATTTACTATAGACTGGCATCACCTGCAACTGATTGTCGGATTCCAGCCGTATGCGCCCGTTGTCATCACCCTGGCCGAAACGAAGGCAAAGGAGTATCGTTTGTTGGCCCGAAACCATCATCATCAGGGCGGGATTGCAGAGGTAGAACTGTCTGCCTCTCCACGAATTGAACAGTATGCCCAAAAGACCTTTGCCAAAATGTGCGAAGACCCGTTGCCGATGGGAAACTTCTACGCCTGGCGCGAACAGCCCGAAGTGAGCAATCCCGCGCTATACATCCGTCCGGAAAAGGTATTGGATATCTCGCAGTATATGACCGCAGACGGCCTTCTTACCTGGGAAGTACCCCAGGGCGAATGGGTAATCGTACGCACCGGCATGACTTCGACGGGCGTAACCAACAACCCCGCTGGCCCCGACGGTACCGGCCTTGAAACAGATAAGATAAACAGGCAACACATCGCCACCCACTTCGACGCCTATATCGGCAGGATACTGAAGAGGATTCCGGCCGAAGACCGTAGCACATTCAGGGTAGTCGTGCAAGACAGTTATGAATCCGGCGGACAGAACTTTACGGATGGTTTTCTCGACCGCTTTAAGGATCGTTACGGGTATGACGCCCTGCCTTTCCTGCCGGCCTATTTCGGAAAAGTGGTGGGAACGCAGGCGGAGTCCGACCGGTTTCTCTGGGATATGCGCCGCCTGGTAGCCGACGGAATCGCTTACGAGTACGTAGGCGGATTCAGGGAGCTGTGCCATAAACACGGACTGCGTACCTGGCTCGAGAACTACGGCCACTGGGGCTTTGCCTCCGAATTCCTGATGTACGGCGGACAGTCCGATGAAGTAGGCGGAGAATACTGGCTGCCGAACGCATTCCCTTCCTGGGAAAACAACCTGGGGATCATTGAAAACCGCGCAGCCTCCTCCTGTGCGCATATCTACGGAAAGACGCTGGTATCCTCCGAATCAAACACCAGCGGAGCCCCCGCCTTCTCGCGAGTTCCGGCCGATGCCAAACAGCGCACGGATAAATACTTTGCCGAAGGGGTAAACAACACCCTGTTGCACGTCTACATCCACCAGCCGGATACGGATAAGTTTCCGGGAACGAACGCCTGGTTCGGTACGGAATTTAACCGGGAGAACACCTGGTTTTCGCATATAGACCTGTTTCTGGCCTATATCAAACGCTGCAATTATATGCTCCGCCAGGGGCTGAACGTAGCCGATGTAGCTTATTTTATCGGAGAAGATGCCCCAAAGATGACGGGTGTACAGGACCCGTCCCTCCCGACCGGTTACCAGTTCGACTATATCAACGCCGAAGTGCTGGTAAGAGACGCTGTCGTAAAAGACGGAAGGATCACGCTGCCGCACGGAACAAGCTACCGCGTGCTGGTACTCCCCAAGAGCCAGACCATGCGCCCCGAAGTACTTGCCCGGATCAAACAACTGGCGAACGAGGGAGCTATCATAGCGGGCCCCGCCCCTTCACGTTCCCCAAGCCTGCAAAATCAGCCGGAAGCAGACCGGCAGGTCCAGACGATGGCCGAAGAATTATGGGGAGCGGCAGACGGACAGACGGTCCACTCAGCCCGGGTGGGCAAAGGAATGATCTTTAACGGAAGGAGCCTTGAAGAAATATTCGCACAAACAGATTGCATCGCCGACTGCAAGATACCGGACGGGAAGCCCATCCATTTCGGTCACCGCCATACGGATAAGGCCGAGATTTATTTTATATCCAACCAAAGCGACCGGATGCAGGAAACCAGCCTCACGTTCCGCGTGGCAGGATTACAGCCCGAATGGTGGGATCCCATCCACGGCGCCACGCGTAAGCTTGCCGAATATTCGTCTACAAAGGCTACGACAACCGTCCCCGTCAGGCTGGAAGCTTACGAAAGCGCCTTTATCGTATTCAGGGAGAAAGGCAGACCGGTGGCAGGCAGCCGTAACTTCCCGGAACCAGTCAAGGTAGCCGACCTGACAAACCGTTGGGACATTTGCTTCGAAGGAAAAGTAGCCGTTCCCGCTCCGATCCGTCTGGATAAGCTGCAGGATCTGGCCACATTCGACGAAGATAACATCCGGTATTATTCCGGGAATATGATCTATACGACGACTTTCGACCTCGACCGAACAATCTCCCCCCATGAAACGCTCCTCTTAGACCTCGGAAAAGTAGCGAAGATGGCAAAGGTATGGGTAAACGACCAATATGTGGGAGGAGTCTGGACGCCGCCTTATTCCGTAAACATTTCACCAGCCGTAAAGCAGGGGAACAACACGCTTCGGATTGACGTGGTAAACACCTGGGTAAACCGATTAATCGGCGATATGACGCTCCCCCGTGAAGAGCGGCGGACATGGACAGGCATCCATCCCTACGGAGCGGATTCTCCTCTGCAGGAAACAGGACTGATTGGTCCGGTTGCTGTCTACGCAAAATAAATAGTTTCACCAACTTTCAATACAGCGCGTATGAACAAAAGGACCGGCCGCAGAAGATCCTCACCGGTGGCCGGTCTGAAATAACATTAAACCAAAGGTATGCAGCATGAAAAAAGGGGCAGGCGTCGTTAGCGCTCACCCCCCCAAGTCAATACCCACTCTTTTAAACCTACATATAAAAAAACAGTATTAACTTTTAAATATGAAGCAAAGTTATGAAAAATATTTTGCAAACTTTATATCCGTGGAAACTTCCACATAAACAAGAGTATGGATTAAAACGTATCGTTCGCATTATGAAAGCCACCGTTATACTACTTATGATCGCCATATTTCATATACATGCGGCCAGTATGTATTCTCAAATGGCAAAAGTGAATCTTTCCGCAACCCGTTTATCGATAGAAAAACTGATATTGACGGTAGAAGACCAGACGAATTTCCTTTTCCTGTACAGCGAGAAGGAAATAGACCTGAATCAGGAAGTAAGGATCAGGACCAAAGACAGCCCCGTAAACGAAATACTCGCGCAGGCCTTTGCCAGTACAGACATTACTTATACGATTCATGAAGATTATATTTCCCTGCGCAGGAAATCGCTTCCCGACAGCCAGACGTTTCCGCAGGCCGGACGACGGATAACCGGCGTCGTGGCGGATGCATCGGGCGAACCGATCATTGGCGCCAATGTTATTGAGAAGGGAACGACCAATGGGGTGATTACCGATACAGACGGAACGTTTTCGCTCCAGGCGGATGACAATTCCATGTTGCAGATATCCTACATTGGATATATCACCCGGGAAATTCCGGTAGCCGCGCAACCGGGAACGATCTTCGTCACCCTGCTGGAAGACTCCCGCGCCTTGACCGAGGTAGTCGTCGTAGCCTACGGTACACAAAACAAGCGGAATGTAACAGGCTCGATGGAGACAGTTAAATTCGAGAACCTGACGGATATGCCTGTGGGCCAGTTTGCCCAGAAGCTACAGGGACAGATAACCGGCGGGCAGGTAAACCAGGGTACCGGCAAACCGGGGCAGGGGATGAATATCCGTATCCGCGGTTCGGGTTCTATTTCGAGCACCTCCGCTCCGCTTTATGTGGTAGACGGTTTCCCGATAGTGGGAGATATCAGCAATATCAACCCCGGCGAGATAGAAAGCCTTACCGTGCTCAAAGACGCGGCGGCTACTTCCATCTACGGTTCGCGGGCGGCTTTCGGCGTTATCCTGATCACGACAAAGAGCGCCAAATCCGGCGAGACCCGGGTGAATGTAAACGCCTATACCGGTATCCAGCAGGTACCGCAGCGGGGGCGGCCTGATATGATGAACGGTACCGAATGGGCGCAGTTCAGAAAAGAGCATTACGAAGATATGGGTGTAGAGGTACCCGAAGCCTTCCGCAACCCGTCTCAGTATGGTAAAGGCTACAACTGGTACGACGCCATGCTGCGTACGGCACAGATCAGCGATTACAGCGTTTCGGTCAATGCCGGCAAAGACAACTTCTCCAGTTCCGTGGTACTGGGCTATTTCCGGCAGGAAGGAGTTGTGATCAATTCGGCCTACGACCGCTTCTCCGCCCGGGCGAACAACGAATATACATTTTCCGACAAGTTCAAAGTGGCCGTCAATATCGCCCCCAGTTTCAGTTACGACAACGCTCCGCCGGCCGACGGTTTCTTTGGCGGTGGCGGCGGATTGCTGGACAATGCCCGCCTTACGCCTCCCGTCATCTCCTGGAAAAATGCCGACGGCACGATGCCTGCAGCCGTAACGACTCCCGGCATCACCGCCTTCTCTACCCCCAACTGGATTCGTTCGGCGCAGGATATCGTAAACAAATCCCAGTGGAGCCGCCTGCTTTCCAACGGCTATCTGGAATATGAACCGATCAGGAACCTGAAACTGAAAACAAGTATCAGCGTAGACCTTGGAAACAGTAATACTCACTATTTCCAATCCTCCACAGCCAGCCGGGGGTTTGCCACTACGCCCAGTTCAATCAATGCCTACCTGTCCGACGCTTCCTTCCGCTATTATTCCTGGCTGAACGAAAATACGGTATCTTACATGAAGCAGGCCGGAGAGCATGAACTCGACGTATTACTTGGCTATACTACGCAAAAGTACCGGAGCGATTATTCATTCATGAGCGGTTCCAACTTCTCCGACGACCGTATCGAAACAATCAATATGGCACTGGTAAAGAATAATCCTGAGATGGATATCCAGCAATGGAGTATGATCTCCTACCTCGGTCGTGTAAATTACAGCTATAAGGACCGTTATCTGTTGAGCGCCAGTTTTCGCCGGGATGGTTCGTCTCGCTTCGGCATAAACAATAAGTGGGGAAGCTTCCCCTCCGTTTCCGCCGGATGGATTGCCAGCGACGAAGATTTTATGAGCAGGCTCGACAAACGTCTCTTTCTGAAACTGCGCGCCAGCTATGGGATTATCGGAAACAACAATATCGGTAATTATACGCAATACAACCGGGTGAGCGACTCCAATGCCGTTTTCGGAAACACCTCGTACAGCGGTTCTGCCGTTACCAATCTGGGGAACGACGATCTGGGATGGGAGATGACCCGCCAGCTCGACCTGGGCATAGACCTCGGTTTCTTTAACAACCGCGTGAATTTCACGTACGATTATTACCGCAAGATCACGACCGACCTGCTCTATCAGTTACCCATCCCGCAGGAATCCGGCTTCTCCAGTTTTATGGGCAATATGGGTAAGATTAAGTTCTGGGGAAATGAGTTCACGCTGAATACTAAAAACCTGACAGGCAATTTCAAATGGGATACGAACTTCAATATCGCATTCAGCGACAACCGCGTGCTTGCTCTGTCGGATATAAGCGACCAGTTGGTAGCCTATTCTTCACGCGTATCAACCATCACCCGCGTTGGCGGACGAATCGGACAGTTCTACGGACCGGTGCAGGTAGGCGTTTATACCGATCAGGCAGATTTTGATAATTCTCCCAAACTGGTAAACTCAGAAGTAGGAACGATCAAATTCAAGGATATAAACAGAGATGGCGAGATTACCCTGGTGGATGTAGATGGCGATAAGACAGAGATCGGAAACCCGTTGCCGAAGTTTATCTTTGGTTTCATCAATAACTTCTCGTATCGCCATTTCGACCTGTCCGTTGTGATGTCGGGTTCATATGGCAATAAAGTGATGGCCACGGAAGAAGGTATCACCAATCTCGACGGCGTGTTCAACGTATTGAAAGACGTAAAAGACCGATGGCGTTCGCCCGAAAATCCGGGAGCCGGCAAATACGGCAAATCCACCGGAGCCACCGAGGCCGATCGGAATCCTCACTCCCGCTGTGTGTACGACGGCAGCCACCTCACCATTAAAAACGTAACATTGGGCTACAACATCCCGTGCAAGCTTGTGAAGAATATCGAAAGCATCCGGGTATTCGGCAGCATCCAGCAATTATATGTATTCACGAAATACCCATACGGCAATCCGGAAGCCGGTGTGGATGCAGACGGCAACTCCCCCAGTCCATTATTGCAGGGGATAGACAACTCAACCTACCCGGTGCCTCGTACATTCACTCTGGGAATAAGCTTTACCATTCAGTAATTATTAAAAATAACAGATTATGAGAATACTAAAATATATAGCCGTATGGGGAATTGCAGCCTTGACCGGCTGTGCAGACAACTTTCTGGAACTTCCGTCTAAAACGGCCCTGAGTACGGTTATTTACTTCCAGACACAGAGCGATTTCGAGCAGGCAATCAACGGTGCCTATACCCCCCTTCGCGGACTCTATAATGGAAACGAAGGAGCCTGGGCTATGGGAGAGATGCGTTCCGACAATACAACTTACAAGTATAATCCGAACGACCGGGGAACAATCTCCGGCGAATACATCAAAGACTTTATTGAAGAGTCGTCCAACAGCATCCCACTCAACAAATACGTTGCCGATTACGGTATCATCTCGCGGGTTAACCACCTGTTGGAACCTATCGACGAAGTAGCGTTTGATGAAACGGCCAAAAACAACATCCGGGGGCAAGCTTATTTCCTGCGGGCATTGGCCTATTTCGACCTGGTACAGTATTTCGGCAGCGTACCCCTGCACCTGAAACCGGTAAAGACGCTGGACGAAACAGCCCTGCCTCTGTCGGACGTAGAAGAGGTGTATGCCCAGATCATTTCCGACGCCAGGCAGGCCGCCGCTTTATTGCCCGGCAAAACTGGTCAGGAACCCGGACGCGCAACTTCGGGAGCGGCCAAAATGTTATTGGGAAATCTTTATATCGTACAAAAGAAATGGGCGGAAGCAGAAGCTATCCTGAAGGAGATCACCGGCTATTCGCTCCTTCCCGATTACAGCGATATCTACGATACGAACAATAAAAATCACAGCGAGTCGATCTTTGAAGTCCAGTATAAGGAAGGAACCGAAGGGTTTGCCGGCTGGTTCTTCTACACCTTCCTGCCACAACCGGTAACGGCGGAAGAGGTAAGCGCCATCACCGGCATCCCGGAAGTAGCGCGTACGATAGAAGGATATAATATCCCGACGCCTGATATTATGGCAGCATACGAACCGGGCGATCTGCGCAAAGACGCCTCTGTCGGTATGCTTGCAGCATCGGGTGATTCGTGTCCTTACATCAGGAAATACTGCCATCCTCATGCGCAAAGTTATAATACAAACGACAACTGGCCGGTTTATCGCTATGCAGAAACCCTGCTGTTTCTGGCCGAAGCCGCCAACGAACAAAACAAACCCTCCGAAGCGCTGAATTACCTGAACCAGGTAAGAAACCGCGCCGGCCTTGGCAACAGCCTCACAGAAGGGCAAGCCGCTATCCGCGAAGCAATCCTGCAGGAAAGACGGGTAGAGCTGGCATTCGAGAATAAACGCTGGCTGGATCTGGTACGAAGCAACAAAGCAGAAGAAGTAATGAAAGCCTACGGAGAAAGAGTCAGGGCCAACCCGGCCGCCTACTACTTCCCCCAGGGTTTCACCGTTGCTCCATCGGCCTACACCCGTATCCCGTACCTGTTTGCCCTGCCTGCTTCGGAAGCCTCTTTGAGTCCTCACTTTTAGTTATCGGCTCTCCAAACTTTCAGAAAGCCTTGCTTAACCGGTTGAGCAAGGCTTCTCAGCAAAATGACGGCGGCATCAGATCATAAAAATAAACAACGGCAGATAATCCTTCAATTCGGTTTTGAGCCTGCGAAGAGCGGCGGAGATATGGTTTTGTACAGTATTTACGGAGATATGGAGTTGTCGGGCGATTTCTTCATGTTTCAGTCCTTCCATGCGGCTGAGGATAAATACTTCCCTGCATTTTTCAGGCAGGTTATTGACGGCGTTGTTCAGCAGTTCTTCTATTTCCTGCGTGGAAAACAGGTTCTCGTCAAATTGTTTCAAGGCCTCCATTTTCAGATGCAGTTCGCGCTCCTGCAGAGAATCGAGCGATACCTGCATCCGGCTCACACGCATGTACCGGCGATAGAAATCAATACAACGGTTTTTCGTCAGGGTAAAAAGAAAGGCATTCAGGTTGGAAACCGCTTCCAGGGTATCACAGTGTTCCCACAGATAGAGAAACAAATCCTGCACAATACTCTGCGCTTCCTCTTCCGAAATCACATACTCCCGGGCAAAACATACCATCTTTGGAAAATACAGAGTATATATCCGCGAAAATTCCTTATGATCTTTTATCCCCATTTCTTTCTATTTATGCTGCTAATTCTATTATTTCATGGCATAAAGATAATAAATAATATATTACTAATGTATTCAGTTTTCCGACTGGCCGGTTCAATCGTACCGGAACCGGCGTAAACAATCCTTTCCCGATAAACCAGCCATACCTGATTCGTTTTTTATACACTGCTTTCAGCTTTCAGCCTGCTTTCAGCCAAAAATCAGAGTCGGCGAAAAGTGAAAAAACCATCACAATGCTTTTATAAAAGCATCGTAATGGTTTGAAAAAAGCATTGTGATGGTTTTTTGATGAAATAAATACGTCTCCGAATAGTTCCGGCTGAAAGCAGGCTGAATCGTCTTCTTTCAGTATGTCAAACTGTAAATCAAATAGTTACAGAAGACCTGAAAGCTGAAAGAAGAGGTAAAAAAAGGAATCAGAGAGGCGGACAGCCGTAACAACCCGTGGAGAACAACTTTTTCTGTCACAGTTTTAAAAAATCACTACCTTTGCCTCTATGAATCCATATAAATTAAGCGCCTGGTTACCCACTACCAAAAAGGACGTAGAAGCAAGAGGCTGGGATTATCTTGATGTTATTCTCTTTAGTGGTGATGCGTATGTAGACCATCCTTCGTTTGGGGCTGCCGTAATTGGACGCTTGTTGGAATCCGAAGGGTTACGAGTGGCTATTGTTCCTCAACCTGATTGGCATGGCGATTATCGTGACTTTAAGAAATTGGGAAAGCCCCGTCTCTTTTTCGGTGTATCGCCGGTAGCGATGGATTCGATGATCAATCATTACACAGCTAATAAGCGCCTGCGTAGCGACGATGCTTACACGCCCGATCGTCGTCCGGGTATGCGTCCCGATTATCCCAGTATTGTTTATACAAAGATATTGAAAGAGCTTTATCCTGATATTCCGGTTGTTTTGGGAGGAATTGAAGCCTCCCTCCGCCGCCTGACTCATTACGATTACTGGCAAGATAAGTTAAAACCAGGTATTCTTATCGAAAGCCATGCTGATTTATTAATCTATGGTATGGGCGAACAACCCCTCCGCGAACTAATAAAAAGAGTAAAGAATGGAGAACAGTTTCAAGAGATAAAGGATATTAAGCAGACAGCATATGTGGAATCAACCCCACCTCAACCCACTCCCCAACCCACTCCCCAACCCCCTAAAGGGGGGGTAGAGAGAATCGTCCCTGTCAGCCCCCCCTTTAGGGGGTTGGGGGGTGGGCTGGGGGGCGGAGGCGGGCTGGGCATTCTCCTCTATTCCCACGAAGAATGTCTGAAAGATAAGTTGAAGCAGGCTAAAAATTTCCGTTACATAGAAGAAGAATCGAATAAATATGAAGCTTCGCGTATCATACAACAGGTAGGCAACCAATGGATAATCGTCAATCCGCCTTTCCCTCCCATGACACAGGATGAAATTGATGCTTCTTTTGATTTACCTTATACCCGTTTACCGCATCCGAAATATAAGGGTAAAGAAATTCCGGCTTTCGAGATGATTAAACATTCCGTAAATCTGCACAGAGGATGTTTTGGGGGATGTGCCTTCTGTACCATATCAGCCCATCAGGGTAAATTTATTGCTTCACGCAGTAAAGAATCCATCTTGAAAGAAGTAAAAGCTGTGACAAATATGCCTGATTTTAAGGGTTATCTGAGTGATTTGGGAGGACCTTCGGCGAATATGTACCAAATGAAAGGAAAAGATGAAACAATCTGCCGTAAATGCCGGAAGCCCTCTTGTATATTCCCCGTTATATGTAAGAACCTGCATGCCGATCATACGCCTATGCTTGATATATATAAGGCGGTAGATAATTTACCGGAAGTAAAGAAGTCATTTATAGGAAGTGGCGTACGTTACGATTTACTGCTACATGACTATGAAGATGAGGAACAGAATAAATCAGCCCGAGCTTATATTGAAGAACTGATAATCCGGCATATCTCCGGTCGTTTGAAGGTAGCTCCCGAACATACAGAACCCAATGTGTTGAAGATAATGAGAAAACCCTCTTTTGAACTGTTCGGCAGATTCAAACGGATTTTCGAACGTGTCAACAAACAAAACGGACTAAATCAGCAATTGATCCCTTATTTCATATCCAGTCATCCCGGTTGTACAGAAGCGGATATGGCAGCATTGGCCGTTGAAACAAAAGGATTAAATTTCCGATTGGAACAAGTGCAAGATTTTACCCCATCACCCATGACATTAGCTACAGAAATATATTATACGGGATATCATCCCTATACATTGGAAAAAGTGTACACAGCCCGGACCAAAAACGAAAAATTGGCTCAACGACAGTATTTTTTCTGGTATAAGCCGGAGTTTCGCAGGCAAATAACCCATTCCTTGCAGCGTCTGAAAAAGAATGATTTAATAAAGAAATTGTTTGGGCGGACGCAATAAAACGACTATCTTTGTTGTTTGATTAAGAAAGAAAAAGTCAACAGCCACGTATGGAGCGTTATTTAATTATTAAGACAAGGGATGAATTGTTGCGTATAAAGATAGGTCAGATACTTTACTTTGAGGCTGATAGAAATTACACTAAACTACTCTTATCTAATGGAATCCAATTTACATTTGCCATTAATATAGGCAAAATTGAAGAAATATTGGAAAAACAGGTAGCAGGTAGTAGCAGTATTCTAATGCGCGTGGGTAAAAGTCATATCATCAACAAAAATCATATTTTACAGATAAATTTACCTAAGCAACGATTGCTACTTTTAACAGGCGAAGGAAAACCCAAAGAATTAGTCATCTCCAAAGACCCGTTGAAAACACTGAAAGATTCATTTGAAAAGGAAATGGGTAAAGCAGAAGAAGAGGAAGGAACAAAATAGCAATGGTAATAACAATAGGTAGAGCCGGAGATAATGATTTCGTTGTAAACGATCCTCATGTAAGCAGGTATCATGCACGGCTGTTGCGTGATGAAGAGGGATGTTTGTTTCTAGAGGATATGGCCTCTACCAGCGGTACATTTGTCAACGGTAGCCAGATTGCAAAGAAAAAAGTGTCTCTTACTGATACCATATGGTTTGGAGAAGAGTATAAGCTGGAACTTTCCGAAGTATTAAAAGCCGGAAATGATTATAGTGAAGATTTTGCTCAATTGAAAGAGATATATGATAAGTATATTGAACAGAAAGTCAAAATACAATCCTCTAATCAGTTCAAGACGCGTTTGTTCCAGACTTTGCCGTTTGCTTTTATTGGTGTCATAGGCGTTTTAATCAGCACATTGGGAAAAGGAAGCACTGTTTTGTTCGGAATAAGTTTATTTGTTACGATTTGTGTACCAACGATCGGTATTTATCTGGGGGCTAAACAATCAGCCAAGATACCCCGTCAGTTGCAAGACCTTGCCAACCAGTTCAAAATAGATTATGTATGTCCTAAATGCGGAACATTTTTGGGAGAGATCCCTTGGGAATCGTTATCCAACCGGAAACAATGTCCGGTTTCATCGTGTAAGGCGAAATGGGTAAAAGATTGATACTTCGTATACCAAAACTACCCTTTTGTACAGTAAACCGGATTGTATGATTAATAGGTTACTTTTCGTAAAATCACAATCAATACTTTTCCTACCTTTGTTTCATAAATTATGAGATAAATAATTTTATATGCAGGAAGAAGAATATACATTCGTTACGATTGATAGTGATGATTCTCTGTTTTCGGATGCGGTTGTTATTGATATGGATAACAACGATGATTTGGCAGGAATAGTAACTATTGATGAAAGCATGGACAATTCGGATTTCATTACCCTTGCGGATGATACGATCATGCTTTCGGACGCTGATATGATTGATGCTTATTCAAGCGACATCAGCGATATGGACATTTCAATCATGATATGATTGCTGTTAAATGTCCACATTGCCATGTGGGATTGAAGGTAGATGAAAAGAAGTTGCCTTCTGATATCACTTCCTTCAAATGTCCCAAATGCAAGTGTCCCATTCCCGTCTCCATGCTTTCGCAGAAAGAAGGAGAGGGGACTTCTTCGTCTGATACCGTTTTATTGCATCTCATGAAAAAAGGAATCGGCAAAATAACCGTTTTGCCTAATGATGAGACAGCCGAACAAGTATTTCTCCTTGCTGAAGGTGTTTCCATTATCGGACGGAAATCTACTAAACCTTCCCTCACAACAATCGGCATTGAAACAACCGACAGGTCGATGAGCCGTGAACATATCCGGATAGAAGTAAAAAAAGATCCAAAAGGGGGCTATAAACATTATCTTTCCGATAATAATAGTAAAAACCGTACGTTATATAATAGCAATTACTTAGGAGAAGGTGAAGTGGTAATATTGAATAACAATGAAGAGATTATCATAGGCCGTACCGTACTCCGTTTTAACGAATAAACGTATTGCTATTATGAACATTACAATAGGAAAATCCTGTGCAATTAGTGAAAAAGGCGGCAGGCAAAACAATGAAGACGCTATTTACCCGCAGCCTGAGGCTGTAAAGCTTACGCAGAAATTGTTTTTGGTTTGCGACGGAGTAGGAGGAGCCGAAAAAGGAGAAATAGCGAGTTCGTTAGCCTGTGATTATTTCCAATGGTACTTTTTGAATATGCCGGAAGAAGACAAATCTACCCCTGAATTTATCAAAAAGGCGTTGCGTTATACGGAAATAAAATTCGATGAATATATTGCTGAACATCCTGAAGCTACCGGAATGGCTACTACACTGACGATGTTGTATGTAAGCTGGTCGGGCATAACATTGGCTCACGTTGGCGACAGCCGGATTTACCAATTCCGTGAAGGCAAAATCATTTATAAGACCGAAGACCATTCATTAGTTAATTCTTTGATACAACTAGGGCAGATAACTCCCGAAGAAGCCCGTAATCATCCTCAGCGAAATGTGATAACACGCGCCCTTCAAGGAACCAAACATCCCTCGGAAGCCGACGTAATCTTACTAAAGGATATAGAGCCCGGCGACTATTTTTTCATGTGCACCGATGGTGTAATGGAAAACTTTATCGACGAATCTTTAGCGGTCCTTTTCAAAGAAAAAGTAGCATCGGAAGTTATTAAAGATACCCTCGTAGAAACCTGTAACGGAAAAACCCGGGATAACTTCTCTTTTTATATTATTCCCATTCAAAATGTGCAGGAATCTGATAG
>JAISDJ010000112.1 GCA_031264865.1 Tannerellaceae bacterium
TTGCCGCTGGTAATTACTATATCTCCCTCTTTCAGGCCTTCCGTTATGGTATAATAGCCGGCATTTTCCAATCCTGTCTGTACGTAATTCCAATAGGCTTTCTTATCTGCCAGGGTAAATACCACCTGCCGGCCGGAACGGAGTACCACCGCTTCTTTAGTTACGGCCAATTGCTTGCCGACTAAACGCTGGATGCTGATACGTACATTCATCCCTTCAAACAATTTACCGGTATGGGCGATCGTTGCTTTCACCTGCACCATCCCGTTCGCATCCACCAAGGGATTGATTTCCGAAATACGCCCTTCCGTTTTCTCCCCCGGCAGGGAAAAAGGGGTGACTTCCACTTTATCGCCCGTCCGGACAAGCGCCAACTCACCTTCTAATATCGTAAAGGAAGCTTCCAGACTGCGCGGGTCGATGATTGTGCAGAAAACGTCGGCAGTAGAAGAGGTATTAAGCGGTTTGGCAAACAGATTGGCAACAACGCCATCGAAAGGGGCTTTGAGAACGGCATGCTCTTCTTCATAAAGCGCCAGTTCGTATTGAACCAATGCCTGGCTGTAGCCGCTTTTCGTACGCACCAGTTGCATGGTAGCATCGGGTACTTTAGCCGAATCCTCAAGGGCATATCCCTGTCCGATCAATACATCCTGCAATTCCAGCTTCGCCTTGTCGAGCGCATCCTTTGCCTGCATCGTTTTATTATGTAAACGGAAAGAAGCCAACTCGGCCAGTTTTTGTCCTTTCTCTACCCGGTCGCCGTTCTTTACATAAATCTCAGCGATTGTTTCCGCCGATTCAAACGTTAAATCAACAAACTGCCGGGCGGATAATTTCCCGTTACTGATTAATTCATGGTTGAAATCCGAAAGATGAAGTTCCATAATCGTCACTTCGTTCGTCATATCCGGCAAAAGTGTTTCTACTCCCTGTTCGTCATCAGCCTCTTTTTTATCACCGGAACAGGCTGTTATACAGGTTAGCAACATCCATATAAGCAGGCAGGCACACCTGGAATGTATCGTTTTTTCAACTCTCATATAATTCAATTTAGGTTTACAATATGGGCAAATATAATGAAATATTTTAGTTAACTGTTTTTCTATCCTGTTTTCGTCATAAATCAAAATACATTAATGCGTCATCCGGATGCTGTGCAATAACATATCCTCTGTTTTCCTTTTCATCTATTACCAGACAACTTATGCTTTTATCGAACTGTAGTAATTCTACCGGGTTCCCGTCCCAGTCATATATGCAAATCAGGGAACCCTTCTCTTCATTCATCTCTTTACTCTGATCGTAAACTACATATATATATTTCCGCGAACCTGCTGCATAAACGATACCTCTTTCCGTATCCGCTCCCTTTTCCGTATACAGCATCGCGCCATCCGTATAGTTATAATCATACTTTCCCATCAGCCAGCTTCTTACCAATACAGGGCCATCCGGATTTAATACATCATCATATAGGTCGATCGTATGCGATGAATAGGCTAAAAAACGTTCGCCTCCAGCTTGTTTTAAGAAACTTGTCTGATGAAACATCGCTCTTACCTCAACAGGGAAACTTTCTTCTTTGGGCCAATAAGCAGGGTACTCTCCAAATTCCTTAAAAACGTCGCCCTTTCTATCAACTAATGCGTACGGTTTCTGATAGAATCCGGAAGAGATAAAAACAGCATCCGAAAGCGGATATAAATGATTCGCCCCATCCGACGCCTGGAATAGTTTTTCCAACTCCTTGCCCCCTTCCGGTATTTTAGCCGATGGCATCGAATACAAAAAAGAAGTTTGCCGGTAAAAAACGTATAAATTACTGTCTGTTACTTGTATTTCTAACGGGCTGAGAAACTCACCCGGCCCATTCCCAACGGAAACCATCTTACGAATTAATCGCAAATGCTTTCCGTCAAAAACATGAATCAAAGAATCACCCTTGAAATCATTGATTAAAATCAAACTGTCGATTTTGAGCAATTGCATGGAAATCCCTAATAGATCAGGATATTCAACAGGGTGTAAGCCGACATCTCTCTTCCTCTCAAACTCATCATAATAAGTAGCCCCCCTGTCGGTACACGAAAGGAGAAAAAGTAAACTAATCAAACATCCAATAATTCGTCTCATCTTCCGATTCAGGTTTAAAACACCGGCAAATATAATAAAATATCCATTCGAACATCCTGTAAAGGGTTAATTTTTATAATCGCCAGGTTATTTTCATCAAAAAGCCCTATTGCTTTAAGGCCTGCAAATATAAAACTCCGTTCTTTAAAGGCCTTAAAAAAATGCTGATATTTTACTGATATTACAATCAGCCGGGTGTAAACATTTGTGTATAACCGGAGTGGCGAATCCCCGACCCATTTCGACATTTCGGGGCTTCGCCGCTGATTATTCCCCTTATCCCGACGTTTTACATCGGGCTACCTATAGATCATCCGTTCCGGATTCCGAATCTGGGGAAGATTATCCTCCCCCTACAAGTACTTTTTTTACCTCTTCTTTCAGCTTTCAGTTTTGTCTCAAAAACCTGTCTTACAGAACGACATACTGAAAGGTTCCCCCTTTCAGTATGCTTTCAGCCAAAAATTAGGGGGCGCCCTGCAAACTCAGTCCAGGTTGAAAAGGTACACCGGGTTATCGCTGTTTGAACTTATGCCTATCAGTAAATTGTTCTTTTCATCTATGGTAAAGCCGTTAATAGGTACATCCAGATGGTATATTTTTGTTGTTACTCCGTTTTGATCAAAAACATGAATCTGGTCTCCTCCGCTTAACGGTCGCTGATTGTTGGCTAATTGCCGGTCTGCTTCGGCTTCCGACGTTTCTAAAAATAAGGCATAAATATCATTTTTACGCCATTTTACATCATGATACCCTGTCAATTGCCGATTGGCAGACTGGGGAACGCCTCTTTTCCCGATTATCCTTTCGACCGAATAGTCGTTCAGGTCTACGATGTCCAATACTTCACCATACTGGGTGGCCAATACTACTTTGTTCAATTCGTAATTCATATCCATGTAACTCCTCCATATATACCCCTGATTTGCTCCATCGTCTTTAACTTGTCCGTCAGGAAGTTCCAACATGCCCGTTACCTCCTGGGGCGTTGCATGCAGAAGCCGGTTCTTGCCACTCAGGTCGCCCAACAGAAGGGTGGTATCATCTATACAGACAAAATCCACACAAGTCCTTAGGTCAAAATGAGTATGAACGTTGAGGTCGATATTCCGTCTTCCGGCAAGGCCTATGTTGAACAGGTTGCCTCTGTTTCCGTCAAACAGGAACAAGTGCCCCTTATGTAATTGGAACGGGGTTGACAGAATTATTTCGTTTGGCCCGTTGCCCCGTCTACCCAGAGAATAAAGATATTGAAAACCAGGGTAGGAAACCACATGGTAGAAACAACTGTCCCCCACCAGGTCAAGCATCACGACAACAGAATCATCCAATCCGATCCGAAACGGAAACTTCATAAAAGGAATATCTCCCACCTCATGATTTACTCCCTCCAAATATACGATCTTCACCTTGTCGTCCGTCGAACAGGCAGATAAGAAAAGAAAAGCGATTACAAAAAAACTAACGATTTGTTTCATATTTAATTTGATTTAAAATAATTCAGTGTGTTGATTATCTCCCTATAAAACGCCCTTTATCGTAACAGCCACTATATCCCCGATCTCCGTGTCATAGCCATATAATGTGCTTTCATCTACGCAGATATGGCTTAGTTGTTTGTCTGTGATTAACCGGGCAACCGGGTTTCCATCCCAATCAAATACGTGGATCATATTACTCTTTGTGAAAGAGCCATCCGGATTCTCCACCTGGTTTAATCCCGAATAAAGAGCGAATATATATGTGTCATTTGAATCCATCGAGAGGTAGCCCCATCTTGTTTGTGGATTGATGTCAAAATATCCGCCACTTTCCTTATAATCCGCCAGGAATAAATTATGTTCCTTTATTAATTCCGCTTTGTCTGTGCTGCAATCATACACCTGCATTATACCGGCATAATTTGTACCTATTGCCACTTTATTCGCTTTCGGATTCGTTGTAATCCTTCCCCAGTAAGCAAAGGCATGGGCGTCATCACTTATTGCTTCACTTTCTTTTTCAGGCAATTCCCCTTCTTTCGAACGAATTTCCTCCTCTTCGTCTACAAGGATAAAGCGGCTTAAACCGGCGCCGCCAATACTTATGGCTGCAAACGTATTCTCCTTGAGGCGGTCTATTTGTATTGGAGAAAAGGAGG
>JAISDJ010000197.1 GCA_031264865.1 Tannerellaceae bacterium
AGCATTTTGAATATTTGTTCTTTGCGGAAAAAAAGCCTGCCGATATGGTGGTTTATGAATCTCCTTTGAACTATATGGGGAGTAAATCGTTACTTGTTCCTGTTATTCGCGAACAGCTCCCCGCAAGCATTAATTCTTTCGTTGACTTGTTTGGGGGCGGCTTGAATGTCGGCATAAATGTTGACGCCGTCAACGTTATATATAACGACATCAACTTCTTCGCCAAGCAAATTATTGAGTCCCCGACTTTTACAGCTTAAAACGCATAACTTATTATATTTACACAAATAAGCATTAATTTTCCAGTTATTAAAAAGTAGTGGTTTTACGAGTTAGCCATGATTTGCCGGCGGTAAGCCTTAATCAGTTCTATCGGCGCGTAGCGATTGGTAAGACTCACTCCAAAAGCTGTTTCTATGGCTTTATAAGCGGTATCGGTTTCATCGACTACAAATATACCTTTCTCAAGGGGCGTACATTGCGCCGAATTAAGGGCTTTAGCCAAGGCTTTAGCGGAAATGGTGTAATTGCTCCGCATCTGGATAAGGCGCACCAAGGTAAGCGCGATAAAGCAAATGAGAAAATGCGCCTTGATGTGCGATTGGGTCCATACATAGACCGGACGGCCTTCAAGCTCGGATTTGATTACCCGGAACGATTCCTCTATGCGAGACAGACCATGATAATGCTCAATAATTGTAAGATCATCCATCTCCTTCTCGGAAGTGAGGATACAGTAGTACCCATCCAAAGCTGCGTCAGCCTGATAGCGCTCCTCGTCAAAGGAAAGGCGCTTGCCGGCGGCTTCCCCTTCTGGGGTAGTGAGCATTTCCTTGACATAGCGTTTACGCCCATACTTGTTAGCCGCTTCATACTTGCCGGGATGCCGGAGCATGTCCTCGACCGCAGGCAAGAGGTCTCCTCGCTTGTGTGATTCCCGGGCTGCGTGGGCGGATGACCAGAAGCAAACGACTTTTTCTTCTGTCTTCTTGCCTTTCTCATGGCTGACGGTGCGCAGAAAACTCTTGTAGGCAAACTTTCCATTATCATTCCAGTTGTAACCATCGGGGTCGGTTATCTGGCGCAGTATCTCTGGAGCCACTGAACCTCTGACCTTTTGAGAAACAATGTACCCGTCAGAATTATTCTCCATATACCCCAGATTGGCGCCGGAGTTCAAACCTTTATCAGCAACTATCACTATGCGCGCAAGGCCGTATTTTGTCTTGAGTTCCTTCAATACCGGGATGAGAGTTCTGGAATCGTGAGTATTGCCTGAAAACAGACGGAAGGTTATCGGTATACCTTTGGCGTCTATCAAAAGACCCATCTGTACCACAGGGTCTTGGCGGTGCTCCTTGGACATGCCTTTCTCCCGGAAGCCATCGCCCAGGTCAGTCTCGAAATAGTAGTTGGTCACATCGTAAAATACCAGGCGCGCCTCTCGGCCATATACCTGACTGATACGTTTATGCATATGAAGCTGAAGCTCATCGCAAAGTTCCGCCAGCACACCCAGGGCACGATAGACATCATGTTTTTCAAAGGTAAAATCACAGAAAAAACGGTCTTTAGCCTCAAAAGTAGCCTGCTTCGAGTCAGGCATAAGCACCCGTGAGAAGACCAGTAGCCGCATAATGGCATCCAGATCATATGAAAAATCTTTTTTCTTTAGTTCTTTTCGGAAAAACGATGGAATCCTCAATCCTCGGTAAATGCTTTCCAGAAAGAAGTGCCCATAGTTCAGGGTATGCTCCCCCTCATTGCGGGCGCGCAAGGTATCTACTTCGAGCATAACCCGCGATTCTTTATGCTGTCTGGTCAACCTGCCGGCTTCAGCTTTGAGTTTTTCGAGAATATTTGGGTCTTGTGCGCTAAGTTCACTTAATTCGCCATAATTTTTCAAAATTCTTTGCCGGGGTTGACCTTTCTCATTTCGATACCCTTCAACAAGATGCACTTGGATGCGTTTGGAAGTAGGCGATTTTTGCAAGCGAATGAACATGGTATTCTCCTTATGTATAAACACACATCAGACCACTACATAATTATACCATATCCAAATAGGAAAACCCCCATAATTTTAAGATATTATAATATTTTTAACTTATTTTGCTGCAAAAGTCGGGTTTATTATTAACAGAGCAATACTATGGATAAATGGATATGATGTTAGTAGTCCTGCTTCTGCTTTTGCGAATCATTCAGCTTACGCGAAAGTTCCAATAGACAATTTTATGGCAGAGTATCAAAAATATATAGATATATTAGTCAACGCCGGGAAAGAAGTTTTTGTGGTTACGGAAAACCCGGTACTCCCTTTTCGCCCCGCTGATTATATTGGCAGGCTCTTCCGAACGCTTGCGCCAATACCGCCGCTTATGAAATCGTCTGAATCCGTGTGGCAGAAGGAATACTTGCGGGACATGGAGCAGATCACTAACGCCACTGTTATCAAAACTATAGATCTATTCTGCCCGGAGGATGAATGTATGGTCTTTAACCGGGACGGTATTCCTCTTTATTATGATAACGATCATCTTTCAGAAGCCGGCAGTAATTTTCAGGCGGAAAATTTGTTAAAACCCTATTTGCAGCCGGGATATTGACTCTTTCTGCTCATAGATTGCCAGTCCGCCGGGGTAATATTGATTCCAGCTTATGCCTCAAAAAATGGTTTAAGGTGTTTAGCTCTGGTGGGGTGGCGCAATTTGCGGAGGGCTTTAGCTTCTATTTGGCGGATACGCTCTCTTGTTACCTCAAAATCTTTACCGACCTCTTCCAGAGTGTAATCCATATTTTTACCAATACCAAAACGCATACGCAAAATTTTTTCTTCCCGCGGAGTCAATGTAGCTAACACTTTACATGTCTGTTCGCTCAAGTTTTGCTGGATCATAGCCTCCATCGGGCTGACATCATTTTTATCCTCAATAAAATCTCCCAAAGAACTATCTTCTTCTTCTCCCACCGGGGTCTCCAGGCTGACCGAATCTTTAGCTATGCGCACAATACGGGATATTTTTTCCGGATCCATATCCAGGTGCTGAGCGATTTCTTCCGCTGAAGGGTTGCGGCCCAGTTCTTGAACCATGCCGCGTGATATACGCACAATCCGGTTTATGGTCTCGATCATATGGACAGGAATGCGGATAGTACGGGCCTGATCGGCAATCGCCCTGGTAATGGCCTGGCGTATCCACCAGGTAGCATAGGTGGAAAATTTATATCCCCGGTGGTATTCAAATTTTTCCACCGCTTTCATCAGGCCGAGATTGCCTTCCTGGATTAGGTCCAAAAATTGTAATC
>JAISDJ010000221.1 GCA_031264865.1 Tannerellaceae bacterium
GATCGGGGGTTGGATAATAATCCGGGGGAGGACGGGATGTTGTTCAGTGATACACATCCGTATATTGCTAATGCGCACAAGGGGGCGGGCAAGGCTGTGGAAGCGTTTATTGCGGCAAATGTCAAAAAGCCGGAGGCGCTGAATTTTGAACTGTTCAAAAAGTACAAAAACGGGGGCGAGGTGTTGATACATCCTAGCGTAGACAGGAAGGGAAGTGACTACAAGCAGTTGATAACCATAGCCAATCAATTTGCCAAAGAAGGGAAATTGGTAAGACTTACGCCAAGTGTACACTTCAAATCAGAGGCGTATGCCCAAATATATGGCTCGCTATTGAATACCCCTTATTATAGGAAATGTCCCGACTTGCAAGTTGACGGATTATTTTATGAATTTGAGAGTTTTGTTCCACCATTCAATAAAAAGAAAATATCTCACATGATAAAAAAGGGAACGGGGCAGTCTTCTCGCATCGTTATCAACAATAGCAAAGGTGCCTCCGATCGTTTTATTTTGCGAAATATACTGGAGAGAATGTCCGATAAGAATTTTCATTACGAAATAAATGAAGTGTGGCTATACGAGAACGGTAAGCTACGAGTACTATTTAAAAAACAGTAGGGAGACGAATCTCCCCCTGCAAGCACCGATCCGCAGAACGGCTAAACCCCTTTCGGAATCTGGTGCAAATATAGTCATTATTTTTCATTCAAAAAAATCATGGGGCTTTTTCTGTTTTTTCGATTTCCCGGAGAACCCCGGAGAACTGCACATAAAGGTCACAACCCTTTATGTATCCAAGAAAAACGTTTATCGTGTAATTGGTGTTCCCGCTTTCGACAATATTTACCTGTCCGATTGATATTCCCCCGTCTTTAGCCACTCGATATGCCGAGAGGCCTCTATTCTCGCGAAACTCTTTGAGCTTCTCACCCATAACTTCCCTATAGGCGCTTTTGTTAAAGACGGGTTCTATCCCTTTCTGTGTTTTTGCTTTCATGTCTATACCTATTTTGAGTTTTTGCTGTTTGCGATGCCAAAGATACGAATTTTGAAAGCGATTCACAACCATGTTATTTCCATCCTCAACACCGACGAAGAAATGGATGCATACAACGAGCGGATATTGAACGGAGAGGAGCCGAGCGCGTCCACCTTGAGAATTTTCAGGCCACCAAGCCACAAAAATTCACCGTGGATTCACGTCGAGAATACTTGTGCCACGAAACAAAGGCGTGGAGGCGAAACTATTTCAAGCGTGGCAATGGCGGGTATTTGGCAGTGGATAAAGGGCGGATTGAACACTCCAAAGCAAGCAAAAACGAAAAGGCTAAATTCGACAAGGAACATGATATATCTATGGCGCTTGCTCAAAACGGATACAAGATTGAGATGCTGAAAGAGATTCCGGGGGTTAGTTCCTCCGGTATTACAATAAATAAAGAATACCCGTGTATTGTTATTTCTCAAATGATAGAAATGTGGTATATACGCAGTAATAAAATGGGAGAGCCGGATTTCTCCGGCTCAACATGCGGGTCCGACTGCGGCATAACCGGAGACAGACCTATGAGTTTTTACACTCACTTCAAGCGCTTATTTTAAATCATGCGCTCTTAGATTTCGTCACAAAGGTAAGAATTCAAGAATAAAATTTTTGTCTTTTTCTTCCTTGCTTTTGTAAACCCTATTGCACATATCAATTCATTACATTAATAAATGATTTTCAAACCCTCAACATATCAGCAGGCGGTATATTCAATGCCATACAGAGCAACCGTGCGATTTTCAAGGTTGGCTCCGAGCGTCCGGCAATATAATCATTCACACGCGACGCACTTACGCCGATGTTACCCGCCAGTTCTTTTTGCGTGATTCCCTTTTCTTCCAAGGAAAGTTCTATCAATTCGGCCACAGTCGGTTGCCTAATGGGAAAATGCACCGTCTCGTATGCTATCACAATCTCCGACATCAGGCTCAACTCCAACGCTTTTTTATCATTGGCAGGGGTGCTGTCATCAACCAGAGGCAAAAGCTCCTCTACTTTTTCGAGAGCAAATTCGTACTGTTCTTTCGTTATCGTGTCCATATTCCGTATAATTTTATATCGTTGAACAATCTATCTCATTATATTCTTTGTGGGTACCCACAAACCGGATATAAATATATCCCATTGTAAATTTTATAACGACTACCAGCCTGTATTTGTTTCCCCTGATATTGAAAACATAATGCTGATTGCCTGTGAAGTCGGTTGCCGGAAAATCAACCTTTACGTCTGAGAGGTTTTTCCATTCGGCTTTCAGTGCGGCGTGGTACCAGCGTTCAAGGGCAACGCGCGAATCCTCGCGTCCTTTCGTTTCATAAAAATCTTTCAATTTTTTGTGTGATACAATCCTCATTTGTCGTTTATTTACCGCAAAGGTAGGAAATAATTTTGAATTAAAAACTTTTTCGGCGAAAGAATCTTATAAAATCGAATTTAAAAAGGCAGAGGAAACGCCTCTCTATACCAATTCCGTCACCTCCTCTTTTTCGTTTGACGAAACCACCGTTGACCGTTACTTGAAACGTCTGATTTATGGAAGGATCAATGATAACACGCCCATTGACGAAATATGGCTATATGAGAAAGGGAGATTACGGATGTTGTTTAAAAGAACAGCGCCCTGACAAATATCCAAGGGACAAATGCCAGGGCCTGCATACGCGCCGATCCGTAGAACACGCTAAGAAGCATAACGCTTCAATGCTGCAAATATACCAATTATTTTTCATTCAAAAAAAATCATGAAGCTTTTTCTGTTTTCTCGATTTCCCGGAGAACCCCGGAGAACTGCACATAAAGGTCGCAACCCTTTATGTATCCCAAGAAAACATCAACGGCATAGTTTGTTTGGCCGCTCTCCGCCTATTCCATCCGCTGCGTCAAAAAAGTCAATCCCACAGGCAGTTATTAATTACATCATATGAAAACAAAGACACAAACAACCCGCTTGCGCGTCTCCGGTTCCCGCGCCACGCGCCCCGGTGCCCATACTTCGGGCCCCGGTTCCCGCAACACGGGCGCCGGTGCCCGTACTTCGCGCCCCGGTGCCCGTACTTCG
>JAISDJ010000313.1 GCA_031264865.1 Tannerellaceae bacterium
TATGTATCAAAAGTTGAAGATTGTCCAGATGAATTTGATCCAGGAAGCATTATATTTAAGTTTGAATCGGTAGAGTTTCCAGAGATAGTTCGCTATTCTGGTAATTAATTCAAAATATATCCAGAAGTTCACCAGCACTCAACCTTTCGCCCACTGTCTATTAAAGGTAGTGGGCGAGGAATTCTGCCATTAATGTTACGGGCAACCCCAGCCATACTATCGCTGCGGAGGATATTCAAAAAGCGTACTTCCATTATGACAGGATGGGCAGTACGGTATATGTGAGCAGTCAGGCCGGAAACCTGCTGGCTTATACCGCGTATGATGAGTGGGGTAACGTACAGAGCCAGAAACAGTTGGATATGAACTTTTCCGGGCTGGACAGAACGGTTAACTATACCGGGCACGATTACGATGAGATACTGGAGAAGTATTTCGCACAGGCAAGGTTGTATGATCCATCTACAAAAAGGTTTTTATCGCCGGATCCCCTTGGGCAAGGCGGCAATTTATACATATATTGCAAAGACAACCCCCTCGCGTTTACTGATCCAGAGGGCTTAAGCCCAGTTAAAATAAGAGAGTATGACCGCTTCAATTTTTTCACTTGCTCCACTTGCTCCACTCTCTCCACTGCAAGTTGCTCAAAGTACGAATTATCAGAGTCTTTATACTCCCTCATACACAGATATTATTTCCATTACTGGAGCGGGAGGATATTTTTCAAGTCCAGAATGCACAATAGGCAATGATTATACCTACGCAACGAATAGCCCGCTATCTTTCATAGACTCGTTTGGATTGGCGGCTGTGCAATTACGTCAATGGTTTAACGAAAAGAAAAATTGAACTATATTCAAAGCGCGTATAAGAACTCATCGGGTTCACTCTACTGGACTAATTCCACCAAAACAACTACCGTACAGATGAGTGCAAACGGGTATAGCGATTCCGCCGCGTTTACTGCTGGTAAAGACGGTTCGTATATAGACTCAAACAGCATCATATGGGTTAAGGAAAGCTTGTTGTGGCAAGCATTTGGTAACGTCATTGATCCGCCGCTTAAAGTTGATAGTCCAAAAGATACGGTTATTAAGAAACTGGAAGAAATTCCACTAACTAATTATCTTCAAGCCGCTATTGGCCGAGATTTGTATGGAAATCAATTGAGTTCAACTCAAAGGCTAGACAAACTCGGCATAGCTTTAGACTAAAGCACTGACGCTCTAATGGGAGCGTATATGATGTCAGGTGTAAAAACTATAGGTATGCCTTTTAATCCTAGCGGCTCTAAAGTTCAAATTGGTGTGGATCCAAACTCATTAACGCCCGGAAAGGATCTAAGTACTCTTGATCCAACGAGGCGAAAAAATGCTGTGAAATATGGTGGTGACCATACAATTATTGTAGATCGTTCAGGTAGAATACTGGATGGTAATCATAGGTTACTTGATGCACTTTTAAATGGCCGCTCTATAGATATTCAAATAGGATATTAATTTCGATTTTATGGATAACTGTTGATTTATTGCATAGATAAACAGTTATCCATAAGACTCTGGGAGGAAATGGTATTGAATAAAAGCTTTCTATTAAATTCATACAGAATATTAGTATTAATAAGAAGTAATATTATTTGTCCTGAAAACACAAAATATATAGATATAATACTTAATTCTATGAAAAATAATGCTGGAAACAATTCTTTTATTGCGGAAATGGAAAAAGTGAGGGCATCACATAATTTTCAAATTAACACTGAAACAAAGATAAATTTAGAGTCTGATTTCTTCATAGGCAACCTTGATTATGATGTAGAAGTTGAGAAAAGCGATGAAATAGAGATTATTCTTGAATATTCATTGAGAAGACTTAAAACGTTAATATGCAATGAAAACTATAATGAGGCTTATGACCTTACAGATGCTATTCATGCTTTGCCAGAAATATATGCTGAAGGAAGAACCGATAATCTTAGTAATTATTGGAAAATCTTCATTGAACCCATTAGAGAAAAATGGGGTTACGATTACTTCAACGAATGCGAGAAATTATTTGTGTAAATTCCTACGACGCGCTCAACCAGTTAATTACCAAAGACTCTCCCGACGGAAGCAGCGAGTTCGCGTATGTCAAACGCGGCAACCAGACGGAAGAAGCCGGATCCGGCACATTTACATATGTTTGTGACGAAACCAATCGGATGGTTAAGGGGGGTCAACGCCGAAGGCAAAGAAAGCGAATATACATATAACGGGCTTGGCTATCTCATTCGTTTGGAGCAGGGATTAAAGAATCCGAACAACCTGTTTATCAATAACCATAACACGGGCGGCAACCGTTATATTGGTTTGCTTGAGGACGAAGCGAACGAAGGAATAACTATCCCCGAAGGACAACAGACCTACGAGGATAATTACGGATTAACCAGACAGCGCGAATAAAAAACCGCTACTGAATATGTAATTGATTATACCAGCCAATACAAACAAAATATCATGGAGTACACCAATGGGCGCTATGTGGTGCGCAATACATTTAGCGTAAGCAAGGTATCTCAGTCCGCTTATACTGTGGATTCCGCCATCAATGTTACGGGCAACCAATACTACACAATTGTTGGCTGGAACGCTTCATCGAAAATATCGACGTTCACAATCGGCTCTAAAACATTGAGTAGTACAGCGAATGGGAGTAACGGCGCAGGAATCAATATTTGGAATCAAAATGATTATCTGATGGCGCAAGATTATGAATTGTACTCCCTCATATGGGTTAGGGAAGCTTGTTGTGGCAAGCATTTGGTAACGTCATTGATCCGCCGCTTGACCATCATCCGGTAAGAGATGCCGTTGTAGTAGGGGTTGCCATAGGGACTGCGGTTAGCGCGCCAAGCCTAATTAAATCGGTTGCGCCTTATGCATCGCCGATTGCGGATAAGCTAAAAGAAGGGGCTAGTTACATCATAGATTCTATGCATTGTTAAGGCTTGGTTATGATAAAATTACTGTATATATTACGAAATAGGTGTATTATGGGAATGGAAAGTTTCTTTATCTATTTTATAGTATCTGATCCTTCTATTAAGGATAAATTGAATGAAACCCTAAAAGAACAATTTTACGTGACGCCTTATAATCTACCAAGAAAAAACTTATTCAAAAAGAAGATCATTGATCCAACGAGAATCGTGGTTTGTGGCAGAATTCTTTTGTCATGTCGAAGTTTAAATGATTATAGTGAAGTATGTCTTGAGGCATGTTATTCTGATTATGAAATAAATGTAATAACAATGTTCTCAATTTATAAGAAACTGAATGAAGTCTTTGGTAATATAAAGCTACAATATGCTAATAATGTTTTGGCAGAATCTATTGTAGATTTAGATCATTTTATTGAATGTTTAAATAAGTGTAATGTAGAAAAAAGAAAGCTCTTTTTTAACAAATACGGTGATATGAAGGTTAATCTTTTACCTGGTTATTTTTATGATTATATCAAATGGCATAAAATATGATGGATTTTACTGAATACCAGTAAATCAAGTGATGCATTACGAATGCGACGCGCTGGGGCGCGTAAAATTGTGCCAGATGTGCCATTCTGGTTGTGTCTGGCACAGTTATGAATAGAAAGGTTGGTGTAATAATTGGATATCGTTGCTTATAATGAGCAGCTACGTCGAGAATATGAAAAGACAGGGAATATTGAATTGTTAGGAAAATATGTAGTATCAGAAACAATTTCGCCAATTGCTGATTATCCAAATGCCATTGAAATTATTCGCGCAAACTAT
>JAISDJ010000344.1 GCA_031264865.1 Tannerellaceae bacterium
AATATACTTCCGTCGAAACGCTGGGGAGGATTCTTGCATACGTCACAATTACCACAATCATGGCCGGCTTCTTCTCCAAAATAGTTCAATAAGATGCGCCGCCGGCATATATCGGCTTCGCAATACCGTTGCATGCGGTTTAGTTTTTCGAGGTTGATTTTGTTCTGACCGCTCTCTTCTGCAAAGCGGCGCAGTAAGACCAGATCGCCTAACGAATAGAAAAGCAATGTATCACTGTTGAGGCCGTCCCGTCCGGCCCGTCCTATTTCCTGGTAATAATTTTCAATACTGCCGGGCATATTATAGTGAATTACCCACCGCACATTGCTTTTATCTATTCCCATACCGAAAGCCACGGTTGCGCAGACCACTTCTGTCCGGTCGTTGATAAAATCGTTCTGGGCTTCTTCTCTTTTAGCGGAAGACAGTCCGGCATGATAGGCTGTTGCTTTAATCTGGTAATTGCTTAGCGCTTCGGCTACGGCTTCTGTATCAGCTCTTTTCATGCAATAGATAATACCGCTTTGTCCTTTGTGCAAACGGATAAACCGGACAATGGCGGCAATCTTTTCTTTTTTTGCGAATCCGCGGTATACAGTAAGCGAAAGGTTCGGACGATCGAATGAAGAGATGAAGATTTGCGGGTCGTGTAATTTAAGTTGTTCAACGATATCCGAGCGGGTGATCTTATCGGCTGTGGCGGTCAACGCCACAACCGGTATATCCGGAAAACGCTCTTTAAGGACGGATAACTGTGTATATTCCGGACGAAAATCGTGTCCCCATTGAGAGATACAATGCGCTTCGTCTATAGCAATCAGAGATATTTCCATGTAGGGTAACAGCCGGTCTGATTCGCCGATCAAGCCTTCCGGAGAAATATAAAGCAATTTAATTTTTCCCTGTATCGCATGTTGTTTGATGCGTTGTTTTTCTTCCTCAGGCATCGTGCTGTTCAGAGCAGCAGCCGGTATTCCATTTGCCACCAATCCTTCTACCTGGTCTTTCATTAATGCGATTAAAGGCGAAATAACAATCGCCGTACCCGGCATATAGATAGCAGGCAGTTGGAAACAAACAGATTTACCTCCACCCGTAGGCATCAGTACCAACGAATCTTTCTTCAGTATAACTCGCTGAACAATTTCGGCTTGTAATGGCCTGAATGAATCGAATCCGAAAAACTTTTTCAGCAAGAGTAATAATTCTTTCATATAAGATTACTATAAATCGCCTTTCTATCTTTTTGGCAGACAAACTTAGAAAAAAATGACTAAATTAATTATAAAATCGGATTGCTTCTTAATTATTTTATACTATATTGGAAAATAAATGGGAACTCTGTATCTTTGCGCCTCCGAAGAAAGTAAATAATGGTTGTAAAAGATAATTTCAACAGGCTGCTTATCTTATTGATTCTCGTATTATTTATCTGTATAGGATTATACGGATTGCCCGATTCGTTATTTGGCTATAAAATAAAGAAAGTTGATTTACTTTCCGATATACGTATAAAAGAGACACCGGTTTTATTGGATTCTCTGCGTGCACAGTTGGAGGAAACGGAAATAATAGTAATAGATTCCGTAGCCATTCGTGATTCCGTGGAACAGGCAGACTTGATAGATTTGAGGGATATTGAATTGCGTGATTCCCTGTATAAAGTAATGGCGGCCAACCACGACGCCGATACGGCAGGTATAAGAATAGAAGATTATTCGGTGGGGCATATAGGACTGAGCCGTTTCTTTTCTGCCTTGAACCAGAGTAAAAGCCGTCCGGTACGTATCGCTGTGATAGGCGATTCGTTTATTGAGGGAGATATTATGGTGGCTGACTTTCGAAATGATATGCAGAAGAAGTTTGGTGGGAGAGGGGTAGGCTTTGTGCCCGTTACCTCGTCAGCAGCTCAATATCGTCCGACAATCGACCAGAAAGTAACCGGATGGACTACCCATTCTATCCTGAACGATAAAAAGCAGGCGTATACCTTGTCGGGGATGACTTTTGAAGTCAAATCGGATAAGGCTGAAATCTCGTTTAAAGCTACCGGGTACTACGATAGATTAAAGTGTGTTTCCTCCCTGAAGCTGATATACAAAAAGACAGAGGGAACGAATATGCAATTGGTATATAATGGTTCTTCTGATACGATTAACCACTCCTTATCGTCAGCCAACGTTATAGGTCAGTACATTGTACGGGCCGACACCATTAAAGAAGGCCGTTTGACCTTTACAGATGCAAAAGGTTTCCAGGCTTTGGGGCTTGCGTTGGAAGATAATGAAGGAGTCGTGGTGGATAATTTCTCATTACGGGGTAATTCCGGTTTGTTGATGGAGCATCTTGATTCTGTAGATTGTGAATCATTCGATAAAATACGTCATTATGATTTAATCATCCTGCAATATGGTTTGAATGTAATCAATGAAGATATGCTTCAATATGGATGGTATAAGACGCGGATGGGACAAGTAATAAATCATCTCAAGAGTTGTTTTCCCGAAACAGACTTTTTATTACTGGGCGTATCAGACCGTTGTAACCAATACAATGGCGAATTTCAGACTATGCCTGCCATATTAGCCCTTTTGCATACGCAACGACAAATAGCGCGGCAAGCTGGCATACCTTTCTGGAATACATTCGGCGCTATGGGGGGTGAGAATAGTATGGTGGGATTTGTAAATAAAGGGTGGGCAAGTAAAGATTATACCCACTTGAGTTTTCGTGGCGGAAGAGAAATCGCCAAAAGTTTAATCAACGCATTGCTGTTAGAAAAGGAGTTTTATGATAAAGCAGAACGAACGGTTCAATGATATAGTACGCATTTCTGTTGTTGTCTGTCTGATTGCGTTATTAATGGGTGTACAAATGTATGCTGCTACACGTAGAACGTTTGTTAAACAGGAAACCATCCATGATGCGGCGCCGGTTGCGCTTGCACCACTCAAACCGACGGTTGTATCGGATACGGTACGTTCTAATCTGAAATTTGTTATCGATTCGTTGTGTATGGTAGTCGATCCACGTCATTCATTAGACGCTTTCTTCTCGGAATTAGACCAATTGAGCAGGGGAGTAGATACAGTTGTTTCGATTGTGCATTTAGGCGATTCACATATACAAGCCGGTTATTTCAGCGGACGTACCATGCGGCTGATGCATCAGCAATACGGGAATGCCGGACGCGGCTGGATATCGCCACTAAAAATAGCAAAAACAAACGAGCCTGCCGATTATTTTATTTCAACAATCGTAAAGGAATGGACTATCGGGCGTTGTATCCAAAGTATCCCGAAAACGCCGTTAGGTCTTGGTGGTATGGGGATACATACCGTATCTCCCTTTGTTAATTTCGACCTTGTGATAGCGCCGGTAAACGGCACCGGATATGAGTTTAACCGGGTTGTGTTGTATCGTGGAGAGCAGTCTATGCCGATGCTTCCTTCCGGTTCTTTCAGAGATTCGGCGGAAGTTTTCAGAAGCCATACTTCTCAGGTATCGGGCGTTGTAACGGATACATTCTATGTGGATTGCTTAGCGGATAACCTGCAATTGCAAACTACAAGGCGTAAGGAAGGGACTGATTCACTTCTTCCGGCAGAATCCTTTGATAATTTGTATTATGGTTTTAACCTGACGAATGGAGGTTCTGGGATATTATATCATTCGATAGGGATCAATGGAGCCATGTTTGTTAATTATACAAATGACAGTTATGTAAAGAAACTTGCTTTGCTGAATCCTTCCCTGTTGATTATCTCTCTGGGAACAAACGAAACGTTTGGCAGACGTTTCTCTACCGCGGAATTTTCCAGACAGATTATTTCTTTTATTTCTTTGCTTAAGAAATATATGCCGGAGGCTGCTATCCTGTTGACTACGCCTCCAGAGTGTTACAAGCGAGTATGGGTTAATAAAAAACGTACCTATATTAGGAATGAAAATACCGAACGTGCTGCGAAGGCTATTATAGAAGTAGCGGAAGAAGAAGGAATAGCTTGTTGGGATATGTTTGCGACTACGGGCGGTAAAGATTCTTCCAAAAACTGGTTTAACGGCAAATGGATGGGACGCGACCGTATCCATTTTAGCAAAGACGGATATGTTGAGCAAGGAACGTTGCTATTTAAAGCGTTGATGAATCTAAAGATAGAAAGAGAAAGAGAAAATGATTGATTCGTTACTAACTAATATTGGAGGATTTTTCTCCGGCTTGTCATGGGAAAAAGCAGGAGAGCAATTCGTTTACCAGCCGAGTGCCCCGATGTTGTTTAGTAGCGGTATGTTCTTTTTTCTTTTTATTGGCTTCCTTATTATTTATAAGTCGCTTAGAAAACATTTATTAGTTCGTATTATCTATGTAACTATTTTTTCGTTCTATTTTTATTATAAAAGTAGCGGATTATGGTTTCTTTTACTGATAGTGACTGCTACTTCCGATTTCTTTATAGGACGAAGACTGGCTTTAATAACCTCTTCTGCGGTTCGTAAATTGTTGGTTACGATAAGTCTTTGTATTAATCTGGGAGTACTGGCTTATTTTAAATATTTCAATTTCCTGATGGACCTGGGCGCTCGGTTGATACATGAAGTCGGTGTATTATTAGAAGACGGAACGCTTCAAGGTGTAATGTACAAACCGGAGGATATCTTTTTGCCTGTCGGGATATCTTTCTTTACCTTCCAGTCATTAAGCTATATCATCGATATATACAGGCGTCAATTGGAGCCGCTTTACCGATGGATTGATTATGTTTTTTATGTTTCATTTTTTCCTCAATTAGTTGCAGGACCGATTGTACGTGCACGTGATTTTATTCCGCAGATATATAAAGAAATAGTTGTTACTCGTGAACAGTTTGGAGAAGGCCTTTTCCTTATCTTTTGCGGATTATTTAAGAAAGTGGTGATTTCCGATTATATCAGCCTTAATTTTGTCGATCGTATTTTTGATGCTCCACTGCTTTATACTGGGGTGGAGAATCTCTTAGGCGTTTATGGGTATGCACTGCAAATTTATTGTGACTTTTCCGGGTATTCGGATATGGCTATCGGGATTGCCTTGTTGCTTGGTTATCGCTTTAATATCAATTTCGATTCTCCGTATCAATCGGCAACCATTACAGAATTTTGGAGGCGTTGGCATATCTCTTTATCATCCTGGCTGAAGGATTATTTGTATATATCCCTTGGCGGCAATCGCAAAGGGAAAACACGCACCTATCTTAATCTGATGATAACGATGCTACTGGGTGGATTATGGCATGGGGCGTCACTTCGCTTTATCCTTTGGGGAGCAATACATGGTGTTTCTCTTGCCGTACATAAGTTTATTATGGGACGCTTCAGCAGTTTTAAACAATTGGGAAGCCAGATGTCTCCTTTCCGCCGGATTGTAGGTATTGTGTTTACGTTTCATCTGGTTTGTTTCGGTTGGATATTTTTCCGAGCTGATTCTATGCAAGCCGCCGGAGAAGTATTATCTCAAATCTTTACTAACTTCCACCCTGAAGTATTTATGCAGTTTGTTATGGGATATAAAGGTGTAATGTTTTTGATGGTAGCAGGTTATATTCTTCATTTTATCCCACAACGTACAGGATTGGCCGTACAAAATATAGTTATCCGTTCGCCTTTGTTTATTCAAGCATTCATGTTGGTAATCCTTATATTTATTGTTATCCAGGTGAAAAGTGCCGGCGTGCAACCATTTATTTATTTCCGATTCTGATAAATTAATATACTTTTGTATAGTAGAATTTAAAGGATTAATAATATGGGACTTTTCTCTAGAAAGATTACAAATCCGCTTCCGCCTGTTAATAAGAAAACAGGTTCTCTTGTTATAAATGATAAACTTCTGATAGTAGTTAGTGTTAATGCGGAGGAAATAAAATCACTTGTAACTCAATTTTGTAAACTATACCGTCGGAATGATTATGCAATCGAAATAAAACTACATCCTGTTGAAGAAGGGATTGTAGCGCTTACTTTTCCGAATGACTTTGATTTCGTTGTTTTCTTTTATTTAGTAAAACATCTAAATTATGCAGGCCAGTCATCCGTTAAAGTATTAGGGTGGTGTACACTGCCACCTATTGGAGCCAATGATCCGGTAAGCAAACAAGCCATGATCTACATGGATGAAAATTATTTGCCGGAAAAAACGGTTTGTATCACTACACAAGACAATAGTTGTTGGAAAATAGATTTTAACAAAAATCAATATAAGCCTTCCGTACTGTTACAACCATTTTCCAACCCCCCTTATTCATTTATAGAGATTAAACACCGCGAGGGATATCTAATCTCTGTTTGAGTAATATTTCATGAACTGTGAACGTTCATACATTCCCGGATTTTTACTGTTGGCATAACTCAATTTGCCTCTGAATTCGGCTAAAGACTCATATTTTGTATGACTCATCCACTCTTCTACACAGGTAAGGACTTGTGTGATAATCTCAGCGCCGCATGTATAAATCGCACTGCACATTTGTACGGCAGAAGCGCCGGCAAGCAAACATTTAATAACATCTTCCCATTCATGTATTCCGGTAGAGGAAGCGATACTGATACCCGGTATTTTACCTGATATGATTGCTGTCCATCTTAACGTATCTCCTAAATCAGAATGGCTACTGAATACATTACCGGATACGAGTTGCATTGTATTTATATCAATATCAGGACGGTAATAGCGATTAAAAAGAACAACTCCATCTGCGCCGTTTACTTTTAAAATATGTACAAGCGCCGGTATGTTACTGAAAAATTTTCCGATCTTCATTATAACCGGAATCCGCACCGTTTCTTTTACTTTACGGATTATATTAACATACATGGCACGGGTTGCATCATAATCATGCGTCAAATCAGTATCCATATAGAAAACATTCAGCTCTAAGGCGTCGGCTCCCGCCAACTCTATTTGGCGGGCAAAGTCAATCCAAACATCTGCTTTATAACAATTTGCGCTGGCTATAATAGGAATATTACAGGCTGCTTTGGTTTTTTTTATTAATTCCAGGTAATTGTTTATCTGGTTCGCTTTTACATATTCATGGATATAATCGGTAGCTTCCGGGTAGTAGGGCTCATTCATTAATGCTGTACTTTGCATCTCTATCTGTTCTTCAAAAAGAGATTTAAGAACAATAGCGCCGGCGCCGGCTTTTTCATATTCTTTATTACGATCCGGATTAGATGTTAAACCGGAACTTCCTATAATAACCGGATTACGAAGCGTTAATCCGGCATATTGCGTTTCGAGATTGATCATGTTTTGATTTAATTACGTTTAACTTTACAATATCGTAATGGCAAATGTACATAATTATTCCGACGAGCCTTTATCTATGTTATTTAAAATGGTTAAAATGTAAATATGTTGGTTTGTTATCGATTGCCGAAAATATAACTTCCGATACGTACCATTGTACTACCTTCTTGTATCGCAAGCTTATAATCGTCGGTCATTCCCATCGATAACTCATTGAAATAATCGATATCTTTAAAAACAGATGATGATTTTATATTTTTAAATAAAGAGCTTAGTAAATGGAATTCTTTTAGTATTTGAGTTGTATCATCTGTGAATGTAGCCATTCCCATTAATCCGCAAATTTGAATATTGTTGAAAGAATGTATATTTTCTTTATTCAATAGATCTTTTACTTCGAAAGGCATAAATCCATGTTTGTTCTCTTCCATAGCGATGTGTATTTCTAATAAAATACGGATTATCCTGTTTTGTTTAGCAGCATGTTTATTTACTTCCTCTAGTAATCTAAGTGAATCAATGCTGTGGATAGTATGTATAAATGGCACAATGTCTTTTACCTTATTGCTTTGTAAAGGACCTATAAAGTGCCATTCAATATCGGAAGGAAGAACTTTCTGTTTACCGATTAATTCTTGTACTCTGCTTTCTCCGAATATTCGTTGTCCTGCTTGATAAGCTTCAAGAATAGCTTCTACCGGATGAAATTTTGAAACGGCCACTAATTTCACATAAGTAGGAAGTTCTTTTGCCAACAATTCTATTTTAGAGCTGATACTCATGATTTTTGTTCACTTGCAGAAAAAGGAAAAACATCCATTAGAGCAGTTTCCGTAACGGATGCAATTGTATAATCCGCCATTGTTCCCTTCATACCTTCTTCTAATACTGCAATAGCGTTTTTTAAGTCCGAAGCTTGTGCCAGCATTTGAACAGATGTTTTTTTCTCAGCTCCACTTTTTTCATCTAATGAGATGAAAAATACTTTTATCTTGTAAAAGCGATCGCCATTGTCATTGAAAAATATTTCCGAAAGACGGGCGCGCTTTATATCGGCAATGGTGAACTCTCCGGTAATATACGGACGTATTTCTTCTATTATTCGTGCTTCCGCTTCGGTAAAAGATAATGCATCTACTAAATAAGGTTCTGTTACTTTCTTTTGCATTCCGTTTTCAAGTACTTTTTCATAAGATACTTTACATTCAAACCAATTGTGCATATTATTCTGATTTTTGTTGTTTAGTCTAAAAATGTTAGCAAACTTACGCAAAAAATGGTGATTAATATGAGTTCGTCCTCAAAAAACAGAGCAACCGCATCAAAATAATTTAAAAGAAAAAAGAGTGGTCTGTATTTCCTTAACGCTCATGCTGTCCTTCGGTTACTACTCATGTCAAATGTTATAGGGACAAAGAAGACAAAAGAGGGACAAAAGAGACAAAGAGAAATAATCATGAAGATTTGATGCGGTTGACCTGCTTAAAAAAGATAAATATATAAAATAATTATATGATATTTATCTATTTGTTATGTAAAAAAACAAATAAATATATATATTTGCTTGCGATATTTGAAACAATAACAATAAATAAGAAAAGGAAAAAGATTATGGCAAGGAAAAAAATGACAGAAGAAGAAAAAGTTGCAAAAAGAGCTGTGAAAGAGCAGGCTTTTGATATACTATCGAAAGGCCTTAAATATCTTACTTATTCTGAATTAGACGAAGTAATTGCTTTGGCTATGCGGTATAAAAAAGATAAATTAGGTAAGGAAGAAATCCGATTAATCAAAGAAAAGGAAAAGATAGAGCAACAATTGAAGAAGTTGAAGGATATTGAAACTTCAGAGAATTTATAACACATCAACGGTTTAAATGATTACGGAAAGAAAGTAATCACTTACCGGATGGGAAAAAAACATTATGATGTTGTCAGGAAAACATTACAATGTCTTTGGAAAGACATCACAACGTTTTTAAAAAAAGAATACAATGTCTTTTAAAAGACATTGTATTCTTTTTTTATTCGCATAAGTGACTCTAAAAACAACTTTGGAGACAATAAAGGGAATTTACGGCCTATTGTCAATTACTTTTTCGATAACCGATAATAGCTAGTATATTAAAGAATACGGCAAAAAGGCAAATTGCAAAGAAATGTACCGATAAATCGGCTAATCGACTACCTTTGAGATAAACCATTCTCATCACATCAATAAAATAACGTAATGGATTGAAAAGAGTAAGCGTTTGCGCCCATTCCGGCATACTGCTTACAGGGGTGAAAAGCCCACTCATTAGTGCGAAAATAATAATGAAAAAGAAAGCTGTAAACATGGCCTGTTGCTGATTGGACGAAATAGAAGAAATAGCCAGTCCAAACCCCGTAAAAGCTATCAGATAAATAGCGGCAAACAGATAAATTGTACCAAAACTTCCGGCCGGAATAAGTCCGTAAATTAACCATGCAATAATAATACCTATGGTTAGTAGTATGAATCCAATGACCCAAAAAGGAATTAGTTTGGAAAGCAGGAATAATGATTTGGATAATGGCGTTACATTGATTTGTTCAATCGTTCCTTTTTCTTTTTCGCTGACAATATTTAAGGCGGAAAGAAATCCTCCAATAAGCGTCAAGAGAAAAACCATTATCCCGGGAACCATATAATTTTTATAATTCAAATGTGGATTGTAAAGATTTTTTGAAGTAATACCTCCTGTCATATGAATACCATAGCCTAATTCACTATTGAAATCTTGTATAATAGTAGAAAGATAAGAACTGCCAAGCCCTCCTTTCGTACCATTGATGGCATTGGCGGTAATAAGAACTTGTACTTTTCCTTCTTTTCCTAAATCTTTTTCGAAATTAACGGGTATTTCTATTAATATATCGGATTTATCATTTTCGATAGAAACTAATCCGTTTTCATAACCGAACGATATATCGGATAATCTAAAATATCCGGAGGATCGTATTTTTTCGGTTAAACGTTGTGAGTAAACGGAATGGTCGTTGTCTATAATACCAATATGGATGTTTCTCATTTCGAAATTAGCTGCAAAGGGAAGAATAACCAATTGAAGGACCGGAATGATAAAAATAATTTTAGGCAGAAAACGGTCTCGCTTTATCTGTTTAAATTCTTTTTCCAGTAAATATCGGAGGACTTTCATTATAATCGGGTTTTAAAACGTTTAACGCTAACTGCTACTAAAAATAGAATCATGAATAGCATAATACTTGCTTCTTTCCATATGGATGCTGTTTCCAATCCTTTTATCATTACATCTTTTACCATAATGATATACCATTTGGCCGGGACAATATTTGATAATACTCTTAATATCCAGGGCATATTTTCAATAGGAAAAATCATCCCGCTTAAAAGCATAGCCGGAAGCATCAATACCATTCCACTGATAAGCATTGCTGCCTGTTGCGTATTGGCAACGGTTGAGATAAGTAATCCCAAGCATAAAGAAACGAGTGCATACAGAATAGAAATTGAAACAAGAAGTATAAGGTTGCCAGCAATAGGAACGTCGAGCAGAAATCTGGAAAGTAATAGAATCGTAGCAATATTGATCATACTCAGGAGCAGATAGGGAGTTGCCTTTGCTAAGATAATATAGACCGGTTTTAGGGGGGAGACTAAAAGTACTTCCATGGTTCCCAATTCTTTTTCTTTTACAATTCCCACAGAAGTCATCATGGCGCAAATCAGCATGAGTATTAAGCCCATAACGCCGGGAACAAAGTTGTAAGCTCCTTTCATTTGCGGATTATACAGGAGATTGGTCGTTGGAATGACACCTGGCTGATTAGTTTCTATCGCCAGGTTCCGGGCAATGATATCCGAGGTAGAGATAATTGCCGTAGCATACTGTATAAGAGCCGCTGCTTCATTCGGATTGGTAGCGTCGGCAAGGATTTGTATGCAGGGTTCATTCGTTGATGATAATTGGGCGGGAAACACTACGGCCAGTCGTATTTTACCTTGCCGGAACAGCGTTTCTACTTCCTCATAACTACCGGCCGTTTTGTATATCTTGAAGTACTCGCTGGCTTGTAATTGCTCAGCCAAACGATTTGTTACGTTATCGCGACTGTAATCCAGGATAGCTATGGGAGAACTCTTTATTTCGGTGGATATGGCATATCCGAAAAGAATAATCAGGATAACGGGAATGATCAATAGTATAAGCATCGTGCGCACATCGCGAAAAATGTGATGAAACTCTTTCCTTATAAATGATAAAAACTGCTTCATAGCGTTATTCTCCTCTCGTGGCTTTCCTTGCTAATGACTGGAATACTTCGTTCATATTTTCGGCATGATATACCTCTTTTAGAACCGACGGTTTGTCTAATGCTTCTATTCTGCCATCTACCATAATGGATACCCGGTTGCAGTATTCTGCTTCGTCCATATAATGGGTGGTGACGAAAACAGTGATTCCCCGGGCTGATGCGTCATAGATCAATTCCCAGAATTGCCGTCGTGTAACCGGATCTACGCCTCCGGTTGGTTCGTCTAAGAAAACAATCGTGGGTTCGTGGATGATAGCGACGGAAAAAGCCAGCTTTTGTTTCCATCCCAAAGGAAGTGAATCCACCAGCGTATCCCGTTCGTTTTCGAGGTGTAGGGTATGCAGTAATTCATCGGTTTTATCAACTAGTTGTTTGGAGGATAATCCGTAGATACCTCCGAAGAGGCGGATGTTCTCCCACACCTTGAGGTCGCCGTATAAGGAGAATTTCTGACTCATGTACCCAATATGCTTCTTGATTTGTTCGCTTTTTTTGTAGACATCATAACCTGCTACCGTTGCTTTGCCCGAAGTGGGGACAGATAATCCGCAAAGCATCCGCATAGCTGTTGTCTTGCCGGCTCCGTTGGCACCCAGAAAACCAAATATCTCTCCGCTTTCTACCCGAAAACTAATCCGGTCTACCGCCGTAAAGTTTCCAAACCGTTTCGTAAGCTTATCCGTTTCAATTACATGCATGCTGTTAATCATTTTCGAGTTCCATAAAACAATCTTCCACACTGGGTTCTATCGGATGAATGAAAACGTCTATATATCCTTTCCCTTTCAGATACGTTTCCAGATTTGTGATATCCGAGGCATTAGCTTTTAGCGTCAGATGATGCGAGTCACCGAAAGCATAACAAGAATAAGTTCCCCTCCAACTCCGTACGTCGCTTAATAGTTTGTACATATTGTCCGACCGGATTGAATAGAGAGGCCTTTTGAATGACTGGCGAATCGTATCAGGTGTGCCGGTTTTAAAACAACGTCCGTCACGCATCAAGGCAATTCGGTCGCAACGGGAAGCCTCATCCATATAAGGAGTAGAAACCAGTATGGCGATCCCTTGTTTCTTCAATCTGTCCAGCATATCCCAGAACTCAATACGCGAAACAGGATCGACCCCGGTAGTAGGCTCGTCTAAAAAGAGTACATCCGGGCGATGAACCAAAGCACAACACAAAGCCAACTTCTGTTTCATCCCTCCCGATAATTTGCCGGCCCGGCGATTCTTGAAAGGCTCAATCTGCACATAGATATCCCGTATCAAATCATAGTTTTCTTTAAGAGTAGTGTTGAATACGGTAGCGAAGAAGGTCAGGTTTTCTTCTACCGAAAGGTCTTGATACAGTGAAAACCGTCCCGGCATATAACCTACCCTCGTCCGAATTTCCCGCCAGTCTTTTACCACATCCAATCCACATACCGAAGCCGAACCTTTATCGGGCAGGAGCAAGGTGGTCAGGATACGGAATAAGGTAGTCTTCCCCGCACCATCGGGTCCGATAAGTCCAAAGAGCTCACCGGCTTTTACCTCCAGGGAGATGCCCAATAAACCCCTCACTCCACACCCCAGCCCCCTAAAGGGGGGGTTAACAGGGACGATTCTCTCTACCCCCCCTTTAGGGGGTTGGGGGGTGGATGCGTATGTCTTATATAAATTCTTTACTGTTATCATTTTCTAATGATTTATTCTTTATTCTTTCTAATACGCTGTCAATGTTTAATAATACTTCTTCATTTGTGAAACGAATGACTGTTATGCCCAGTTCTGTTAATTCAAAATCTCTGTTTGTATCATATTCATATTGTTCAGGTATTCTGTGATAGCCGCCATCTATTTCTATAACTAACTTTATTTCGTGACAGTAAAAGTCAGCAATAAAATATAAGATAGGATGTTGTCTCTTAAAACGATGTCCATGAAACTGACTCCTTGATAAAAAGCTCCACAAATATTTCTCCGCTTCGGTTTCATTTAGCCTTAGTTCTTTTGCTAATTTGAAAAGAATAGGACTTGCGCCATAGAACATGGATGGCTCCCGCAACTCCCATCCACCCCCCAACCCCCGTCAGGGGGGGCTAACAGGGATGATTCTCTCTACCCCCCCTTTAGGGGGTTGGGGGGTGGGTTGGGGCATGGGTTCTTTAGAACTTCGTTTCTCCATACTGTCCGATTTTCAGGTAACCGTCGTTCTTTACAGCTATCTTTATGGCGTATACGAGGTTGGCTCGTTCGTCTTTGGTTTGGATGCCTTTGGGAGTGAATTCGGATTTGTCGGAAATCCAGCTTATGGAGCCGGGGTACTCGCGGCGATTGTCTTTACCAAAGTCGGCAAATACACGGACGGGTTGTCCTTGTTTCAGTTGGCTTAACTGGTCGGCAGTGATGTAGGCTCTGAGGTA
>JAISDJ010000025.1 GCA_031264865.1 Tannerellaceae bacterium
GCGCTTTTAATATGATTTCCGAATAGTATACCAAACCCCTGTAATAGTATATGAAACGGAGTTTCGGACTATTTGTAATACGTACATTAATTAAGTGTTTTGATATTGTAGTGAGTAAGATAATGAATAATCAGATTATTAGAATGTTATAATAGCGTAAAAATATATTAGTTTGTTTTGTTACTATGATTTATTTATTATATTTGCAGACAACTTTTATCGAAATATCATGCTAACTAGTCAGGAAGGAAAGAAAATGTTCTACCCGCATGTTTCAGTAGATTGCGTTTTGTTAGGTATAGACAATGAAGAACTATGTGTCTTATTAGTGGAACGGAAAAATGCGGGTACCGGTAAAACCGAATATAAATTGCCTGGAAGTTTAATTTATGAAACAGAAGATTTAGATGCTGCCGCTTATCGTGTGTTAACGGAGACTACCGGCTTAAAACGAGTTGCACTTAAACAGTTCAGGGCATTTGGTTCTCCTACGCGTACCTCTAATAAAGAGGATGTTTTGTGGCTCGAAAGAGCGTCTAATATGAAAATAGATCGGATTGTAACAATCGCTTATCTGGCTTTATGTAAAGTGAGAAAAACCAGACCGAACGAAAAATATGGCGCTGTACAGTGGACGCCTATTTCCAGGCTACCTAATCTGCCGTTCGACCATAGAGAGATTATTGGAGAAGCTATTAAGGAAATACGTAAGTGGACTGAAGTGGAATCTTCTATCATTTTTAATTATTTACCTTCTTTGTTTACGGCTTTACAATTGAGGCGTACTTATGAAATTATATATGATAAAGAATTTGATGTAAGGAATTTTCATAAGAGAATGAATTCTCTTCCTTATGTTGTTCCAACAGATGATTTGGAAAAAGGAGTAGCCCATCGTTCAGCCCGTTACTATCGATTCGATAAAGTAAAATATAATCAACTACATTCTAAATTAAATAAAACTTAATTTTATCTACCATGTATCTATTAGGATGTGATATAGGAAGTTCGTCGGTGAAAGCTTCTATTATAGACCGGCAAACCGGTGTAACAATCAGTTCGGATTATTATCCGAAAGAAGAAGCCCCGATAAAAGCTGTTAAGCCGGGTTGGGCGGAACAAAATCCCGAAGACTGGTGGGATTATCTTAAATTGGCTATAAAAGGAGCGATTGGAAAAGCGACTATTCAGGGAGAGGATATTAAAGCGATAGGTATTTCGTACCAAATGCACGGTTTAGTATTAGTAGACAAAAATAAGGAAGTATTACGTCCGTCTATCATCTGGTGCGACAGCCGTGCTGTTCCGTATGGCGACAGAGCATTTCTTTCCATTGGCGGAGAAAAATGTTTGTCTCATCTATTAAATTCTCCGGGGAATTTTACGGCGGCTAAGTTAGCTTGGGTAAAAGAAAACGAACCGCAGCTATTTGAATCGGTTTATAAGTTCATGCTTCCCGGTGATTATATTGCCATGCGTATGACGGGCGATATTGTAACCACTATATCCGGTTTGTCGGAAGGTATGTTCTGGGATTTTAAAGCAAATCGGGTTTCTGAGGATATTTTGGCATGTTTTGGATTTGCCGAAGACATCGTTCCCGCCATTCGTCCCACTTTTGGCGAACAGGGAGAGTTGTTGGCGTCCGTTGCTGCCGAACTAGGTATGAGAAAAGGGACACCCGTAACGTATCGTGCCGGAGACCAGCCCAACAATGCTTTATCGCTGAATGTGTTAAACCCCGGAGAAATTGCGGCTACAGCCGGAACGTCGGGAGTAGTATACGGTGTGAACGATAAAGTTACGTATGATCGGTATTCGCGTGTCAATACGTTTGCACATGTAAATTATACGGAAAAACAACCACGCCTTGGCGTATTGCTTTGTATCAACGGAGTGGGAATCCTTAATTCGTGGATAAAGCATAATGTAGCTCCCGAAGGTATCAGTTATAATGAATTAAATGATATGGCGGCTAACATACCGATTGGTTCCGAAGGGCTTTCTATCTTACCCTTTGGCAACGGTGCAGAACGTATGCTGAAGAATAAGGAGACGGAATGTTCTTTATATGGATTGAATTTTAATATCCATAATCAAAAACATCTCGCGCGTGCAGCTCAGGAAGGAATTGTTTTTTCATTCAAGTATGGTATGGATATCATGAATGAAATGGGTATTCCGATAGATATCATCCGTGCAGGAAATGCGAATATGTTTTTGAGTCCGGTATTTCGGGAAGCATTAGCCGGTGTAACCGGGGCTGTTATCGAATTATATGATACGAATGGAGCTGTTGGAGCGGCTAAAGGCGCCGGTATTGGCGCCGGTATTTATCAATCTCCCCAGGAAGCATTCCAATCATTAAAGAAAATAGACGTGATAGAACCGGATAGATGTAAAGCCGATACCTATTGTGACGCTTATCGATTGTGGAAAGAGCGTCTGGAATTACTAATAAATGACAACTAATCATTATAATTAACAATTAACAAATAATTGAATCATGAGTTTTTATAAAGGAGAAAAAGAATTCTTTCCGGGTATAGGAAAGATTCCGTTTGAAGGACGGGAGTCGAAAAATCCGTTAGCCTTTCATTATTATGATGAAAGCAAAGTAGTAATGGGCAAAACACTCAAAGATCATCTTCGTTTTGCAATGGCTTATTGGCATACGTTATGCGCTGAGGGGGGAGACCCTTTTGGAGGAGGAACGAAAACATTCCCCTGGAATAATTCATCGGATCCATTGGTACGTGCAAGGTATAAAATGGATGCTGCTTTTGAGTTTCTTACAAAATGTAGTATCCCTTATTATTGTTTTCACGATGTGGATGTGGTAGACGAAGGTCCGTCTTTAGCCGAATTTGAAAGACGTTTGTTTACCATGGTAGATTATGCCAAAGAACTTCAGAAAGAAACAGGTAAGAAGTTATTATGGGGTACGGCAAATGTATTCAGTCATACACGTTATATGAACGGAGCGGCTACAAATCCTGACTTTGCCTCGGTAGCATGTGCCGGAACGCAAATCAAAAATGCGATTGATGCTACCATTACATTAGGTGGTGAAAACTATGTATTCTGGGGAGGTCGGGAAGGTTATATGACCCTGCTCAATACTGATATGAAACGTGAGAAAGACCATTTGGCTATGATATTGACAATGGCTCGTGACTATGCACGTAAGAATGGTTTTAAGGGTACTTTCCTTATCGAACCGAAACCCATGGAACCAACCAAGCATCAGTATGATGTGGATACGGAAACAGTGATTGGCTTCCTTCGTCATTATGGGCTGGATAAAGACTTCGCTTTAAATATAGAAGTAAATCACGCCACATTAGCCGGCCATACATTTGAACACGAATTACAAGCGGCTGCAGACGCCGGTATGCTCTGTAGTATCGATGCAAATCGTGGAGATTACCAAAATGGCTGGGATACCGACCAATTCCCAGTAGACTTGTTTGAACTTACTCAAGCTTGGTTAGTGATTCTTGAAAATGGAGGATTAACTACGGGAGGTACAAACTTCGATGCTAAAACCCGTCGTAACTCAACGGATTTGGAAGATATCTTCATTGCTCATATAGGAGGTATGGATACGTTTGCCCGTGCTTTATTGGTTGCTGCCGATATCCTTGAAAATTCGGATTACAGAAAAATGCGTAAAGAACGTTATGCAAGCTTTGACAACGGTGATGGAAAAGCCTTTGAAGAAGGAAAGCTAGCGCTTGAAGATTTGCGTACAATGGCTCTTCGTAACGGAGAACCCGGACAACTCAGCGGAAAACAAGAGTTGTATGAAATGATAATAAATAATTACATCTAATTCGAGTTGACAGTTGGTACTTGTGCCAACTGTCACTTGTCAACTATTTATGGCGAATAAAAATTACAATTCCGGATATGTTTTCGGGATAACATTGGTAGCAACTATCGGTGGCTTACTTTTTGGATATGATACGGCTGTTATTTCAGGTGCAGAGAAATCAATAGAGGCTTTTCTGATAAAACCATTGGGATTAAGTGATTTTATACATGGAGCAACCGTTTCCAGTGCATTGATAGGTTGTATAATCGGGGGAGCATTGTCGGGTTTCTTTTCTTCTCGTTTAGGACGCAAAAATTCATTATTGTTAGCAGCCGGTTTATTTTTTCTTTCGGCGTTAGGTTCAGGCTGGCCTGAAACATTCTTTTTTAATCAGGGCGAACCTTCTTTCGGATTATTAATTGTCTTTAATTTATACCGTATCTTAGGCGGTATAGGCGTCGGTTTGGCATCTGCTGTTTGTCCGATGTATATAGGTGAAATAGCGCCAACAGAAATAAGGGGGCGTTTAGTATCCTTCAACCAATTTGCCATTATCTTTGGTATGCTGGTTGTTTATTTTGTTAATTGGGGAATAGCAAACGGACAAACCATTGAATGGATCAATGCGATAGGTTGGCGTTATATGTTTGCGTCTGAAGCAATACCCGCCGCTCTGTTTGGCATACTGGTGTTCTTTGTTCCTGAAACGCCGCGTTACCTGGCTCTTATTTACGAAGATGAAAAAGCGCTGACTGTGTTGGAGAAGATAAACGGTTCAAAAGAAAGAGCGCAAACCATATTAAGTGAAATAAAAGCAACGGTAAATGAATCGGTAAAAGGTAAATTATTTTCCTATGGCGTAACCGTGATTGTTATTGGTATTTTACTGTCTGTTTTCCAGCAATTCGTAGGTATTAATGTGGCGCTTTATTATGCACCCCGTATTTTCGAAAGTATGGGAGCGGCTAAGGATGCCTCTATGTTGCAAACAATTGTGATGGGATTGGTGAATGTAATCTTTACAGTTGTTGCCATATTAACGGTAGATAAATGGGGACGTAAACCATTGCTTATCGTTGGCTCTATCGGAATGGCTATCGGTATGTTTGCTATTTCCACCCTGTCCTTTTTTAATATAATAGGTATCAGCACGCTTGTCTTTATCATTATTTACACAGCTTCTTTTATGATGTCGTGGGGGCCTATCTGTTGGGTTTTGATAGCGGAGATATTTCCTAATAAAATACGCGGACAGGCTGTTGCCGTTGCTGTTGCGGCGCAATGGACTGCCAATTACCTGATTTCTTCCACTTATCCGCCCATGATGAATTATAGTGGAGCTCTGACATATGGTTTTTATGGATTAATGGCTGTTCTTTCAGCCTTGTTCGTTTGGAAAATGATTCCGGAAACCAAAGGAAAAACATTGGAAGAAATGGAACAGTATTGGAAAAAATAAAAGAGGATTACTAATTTGTTATTTGTTTATAGGTTATTTCAGTAAAAATATAACTTTGCACCCTGTAACAAAAAACAATTTATATTATGTCGGTTGCAAAACGTGATTCGGAGAACAGAAAGGTCACTACTCATCGTCTGATAGAGATGAAACAACGTGGTGAAAAGATATCTATGCTTACAGCATATGATTATTCGATGGCAAAGTTGATTGATCAGGCAGGCATGGACGTCATTTTAGTGGGTGATTCGGCTTCTAATGTGATGGCAGGGAATGTGACAACACTTCCTATTACTTTAGACCAGATGATTTATCATGGTAAATCTGTAATGAAAGCGGTTAATCGGGCTCTTGTTGTTGTTGATTTGCCATTTGGCACCTATCAGGGAAATTCGAGGGAAGCGGTTTCTTCCGCCATACGTGTAATGAAGGAAACGCATGCCGATTGTATAAAAGTAGAAGGGGGCGCTGAAATACAAGAATCAGTTGTACGTATTTTATCGGCAGGTATTCCTGTTATGGGACATTTGGGGTTAACGCCTCAATCCATTAATAAATTCGGGACCTATACTGTACGAGCCCGTGAAGAAGCTGAGGCGAAAAAACTTGTTGACGATGCCCATTTACTGGAAGAGTTAGGTTGCTTTGCGCTCGTAATAGAAAAAATACCCGCAAAACTGGCGGCTCAGATCGCTTCCGAATTAAAGATTCCAATCATAGGAATCGGCGCTGGTAACGGAGTAGACGGACAAGTATTGGTAATGCATGATATGTTGGGTATAACCGAAGATTTCTCTCCTCGTTTCTTACGCCGTTATGCAAATCTTAAAGAGGTTATAACAAAAGCCGTACAAACCTATGTTGAAGATGTAAAGCGACAGGATTTTCCAAATGAAAGCGAACAGTATTGAGAATTGAAAGTTGAAAATTGAAAATGGTTAGAGACAGACCGTTTTCAATTTTCAATTTATCCGGGCTGCTGCGAAATATTCATAATAAGCCGTATCAAAGAGAAAAAATATCTTCCGTTCTTACAGTTCCTTACTTAAATTGTTAAATAATCTATATTGCGATATCCTCGCATAGTGGTATATTCAAATCTATACGTTCTTAATATTAGAACTACGAAAAGGAAGATGCATCATTTGATTGTAAAATATTTTGAACAGACAATCACAGCCCTGGAGCGCGACGAGTTGTTCTCACTTCTGGATGTAGACAAGGAAATGAAGAAAGATTTCATTTTCGTGCAAAACCTTTATGGAATATCTTCCTTCTTGCCATCGGAAAGTGATGCGTCCCTTGCCTTCCACAAACTCCGGAACTTCAAGCAAAGACGTCGCCGCAGAACAATGTTCTCATTGTTGAAACAAACATCCCGTTACGCAGTTGCAGTTTTCCTCACAGTCTTGACAACGTGGATGACGATAAAATACACCAACCTCATGCCTTTGGGAGCTCCCGAAGTAGCATATGAAGAACTGGTAACGCCCGCTGGACAACGAGTGATGCTAAGCCTACATGACGGTACTGTTGTTTGGCTTAATGCCCGTTCCACCCTGCGTTATCCCACCCGCTTTGCCGGTCAAGAAAGGGAAGTGGAACTCAATGGGGAGGCCTTTTTCAAAGTAGCCCACAACGAAGAGCAGCCTTTCGTCGTATCCACCGGGAAACTCAAGATAAAGGCGTTAGGGACGAGGTTCAACGTATCGGCCTATAAGGAACAAAATACATTTAGCACGTCGCTCGTAGAAGGCTCGGTGAAAATATATAACAGGGAAAACGAGCAAAATGCCTTGTTCCTTAAACCACACGAATATGCCGAATTGAAAAACAACAGGTTGACCAAACATACCTTCGATAACTTGGACTTCCTCCTCTGGAAAGACGGCATTTATGCTTTCGACAACGTTACATTTGCCGATATATCAAGCAAGATGGGATGGTACTACGATGTCAACATCAACATGCACAATAGAGGCAAACTGAGCGCCTACAAGTTCAGCGGCAAAATAAGGTATCGAGACGGCATGGAAAGCGTCTTGCGTACCCTTCAGAAAGCATACGCTTTCTCTTTTGTAAAAGACGACGAATTGAATACAATAACTATATGGTAGTAAACACATAATCTTTAACTTTTAAACACGTATGCCTATGACATAAATCACGTATTATGGACAACCAAAAAGCCGGCAGGTGCGGTAACACGCTGCCGGGAAAGAATCGTTAACATCAATCAATAAAAAAATCGAATATTAACAACTAAACGAAGCAAAGTTATGAAAAAAGAACCTTTGTACTGTTTTTTATCATTTAAAAATTATCACGCTAAGAAATTTTTGAATATTATGAGAATCACAATGTTCCTGCTTTTCCTTGGCCTGTTCGCCTCTTATGCGGCGGATACACACTCGCAGAACGCGAAAGTGAATATCAACGGAAACAATCCAACGATTGGTGAATTTATCAATCAGGTTGAAAACCAAACAGACTATCTGTTTGTGTACAGTAAAAACGAATTGGACGTAAATGACAACCTTGCACTAAAAACCGGCAACAAATCAGTCGTCCAATGCTTGAACGAAGCATTTACGGGTTCGGACGTCAAGTATGTGTTCGACAATGACTACATTGTTTTAACCAAGAAGAACGCAGCCCCGTCGATTGCCCAACAGGGAAGGACGATTGCAGGGACAGTGACCGATAGCAACGGCGAACCCATTATAGGCGCCAACATAGTTGTTCGCGGCACGTCTACCGGTATTGTAACCGACTACAATGGCCAATACTCCCTGGTTGTCCCTAATAATGCCGTCTTGGTAGTATCCTACATAGGATATCTTTCCAGAGAAATATCTGTGGGCAACCAGCCGGTTATCAATGTCACCCTTGAGGAAGACTCGAAAGCTTTGGAAGAAGTCGTAGTTGTAGGTTATGGTACAATGCGTAAATCCGACGTTACCGGCTCTATTTCCAGCGCCAAAGCGGAAGATATCCTCAAGCAACAATCCTTCAGCGCGCTCGACGGTCTTAAGGGTAAGGCTTCGGGAGTGAACATCTTCTCCAACTCAGGGCAGCCCGGTGCGGCAATCCGCGTACTCATCCGTGGTGTAAGTACTATCAACGCTTCCACCGATCCATTGTATGTAGTAGATGGCGTGGTGATGGAAGACTTCCGCCTTCTCAACCCCAATGACGTTGAAAATATCGAAGTGCTTAAAGATGCTTCCTCGGCAGCTATCTATGGTGCACGCGGGGCCAACGGCGTAATCTTGGTGACAACCAAACGTGGTAAAACCGACGGCGAAGGCATTTCATTGTCTTACCAAGGTTCGGTAAGCGTAGGTACGGTAGCGCGGTATATGGAAACCTTAGACGCATCCCAATGGCAGGAAGCTTTCATGCAAGGGCTGAAGAACTCAAATACGTATCATGGAACCGCCTACTCGCTGAATATGTCCGATCATTTCACCGACCAGCGTTACTTTAATGCCGACGGTACGGCTAAATATGATACCGACTGGCAACGCGAGGCTACTCGTGCCGCTGTGTCGCATAATCACCAGTTGAACATTCAGCAAGCAAGTAAAAACTCTTCCATGGGTGCATTCCTGAACTATACCGACCAGCAAGGCTTACTGCTCAATTCGTATATGAAGCGTTTGAACGCCAAAATGACGTATGACGCAAATCCTACGAAATGGCTCTCCGCATCCATCAACCTCTTGGTAAACCATGCATGGGGAAACAATACCGATCATGGCGATGGTGGACAAAATGCGCTCCGTACCATGATAGAAATGCCTGCATGGTATCCGGTGAAAAATAACGACGGTTCATGGGCGGATGATAATACGGCTATTTTCCAGGAAATAATTAAATATGCCGACAACCCAGCTACCCCGGAAGATGAATCACGGAGAGTACGCTTCTCATCTGAAGATGGCGCTAACCCAGTTCACTTCCTTGATGCCGTACAACGTCGGCAATATCGTACGCAACTCTTCGGAAATGCGGCCTTAACCTTCCATCTCCTTCCGGGACTGGACTTGAGAACGCAATTAGGGATAGACAGCCACTTAAATACTAACCGTGAGTACGGTCCACACGACGTACACGACTTTGGTAAAGGAGACCAGGGTAATGCCTATCAAAACAATTCCTCTACTCTTTATTGGCAGGAAGAAACCTATCTGACTTACAAAAACTTATTTGGTGAACACCGCATCAATGCAATGGCTGGTTTGTCATGGCAGGAACGTGAATATGAATATTTCTCCGCTACGGCGAAAACCTTTGCTGATGATTACTACGGTTATCACAACATGGGTGCCGGCACGCAACGCCCATCTGTAGGTTCCGACCACGACCGCTGGGCGATGAACTCATATTTCCTGCGTTTGGGTTATTCTTACGCCGACAAATACATGGCTACCGTTACCAGCCGTTACGATGGCTCATCCAAATTCGGGAAAAACAACAAATATGCCTTTTTCCCTTCTGCAGGTTTGGCATGGATCATTTCCAATGAAGGCTTTTGGAATAATAATTCCTTTATCAGCCTGGCAAAACTGCATACCAGTTATGGGATCATGGGTAACAGTGAAATCGGAACTTATAATTCATTGGCAACAATCGGGCAGGGAACAACTGTAATCGGTGGTGAAACCGTAACGACAGCCTATGTGAGCAAAATGGCCAATAAGGATTTGAGATGGGAGAAAACCGCGCAGTTTGATATTGGCTTAAACCTGGGATTATTCAGAGACCGCTTATCATTGGATGTCTCATACTACCATAAATATACGACAGATTTGTTATACAGTCGCCCGTTACCTTATTCCACAGGCTTCTCCGACATAACGGCTAATATTGGCGAAGTGTCTAACCAGGGGCTCGACTTGATGATCAATGCAACACCTGTGAGCAGCCGCGATTTCTCATGGAACAGCATTCTGAACCTAAACTACAACAAAAACAAGGTAGAAAAACTGGGCGCTAACGATGAAACGATATGGAACAACTGGGGTACATTGAAAGTTGGTGAATCTTTATCCTCCTTTGGTGGATATGAATGGTTGGGTATACAAGACTCCGGCGACCAAATCGGGCGCAGTATAATTGCGACGGAGAAGACCATTTTAGGTAAAGGTTTACCGGATTGGACGGGTAGTTTTATCAATAACCTCCAATACAAAAATTTTGACTTGACCCTCGATTTCCAATTCATATGGGGCGTTGATATATTTCAAGACTTCCTGCACTCTACGCAATCCAGGTTCTTAACCTCCGGGCTTGCTACTATCCTGACGGATGCTTGGACGCCGGAAAATAAGAATACTACTGTACAAATGATCTATGACCGTCCGTATGGCGATGGATACAGCGATCAGAATTTCAACTCCTCATGGTTGGCCGATGGTTCTTATTTACGCCTCAACCTCCTACAATTGGGTTATACGCTGAATAAAAATACGGCGACAAAATTAGGATTGCAAGGCTTACGCCTGTACTTCAATGTAAACAATGCATTCATGTTATGCTCCGATGACTTCAAGGGCTACGATCCCGAATCATCTTCAAAAGGGACTTCGCAATGGGGACAAAATGTGCTGTTCTTTGCCTATCCAAAGGCGCGTACGTTTACACTAGGGGCAAATATTACGTTCTAATCTTAAAAAAACAATCGTATGAAAAATATGAAAAATATCGCGTTAAATATCGCAGGTGTACTTGCACTCGCTTTCACCGTGTCGTGTGCCGATTTTTTGGAAGAAAAACCCTTAGACCTCAAAACCGACAACCTGTTCTGGACATCCGAAACGGATGCTCAATCGGCGGTGAATATGATTTACTACGGTGGCATTCCGTACCTGTATGGCGGCCGGAATACCGGTTGGCAGCCTACACGGCTTATGTACGACGGCTTGTTGTCGGGCTTGTTTACGGATGATAAAAAAGATGGAGACTTTTCTTCCAATATGGAAACCCTGAACGTTACATTCCAAACGGTTGCGGGTGAAGTAGGTGAACTTTGGCGCGAACCTTATGTGTGTATAGGGCGATGCAATGTGTTGATAGCGCGTTTGCCTGGTATGGTATCCAATGGCATTATCTCCGAAGAGAGGAAGAACGAATATCTTGCACAGGCTTATTTCTTCCGTGCTTGGTCTTACTACTTTTTAGTAAAGGAGTTTGGTTGCAAAGATGGTGAAGCCCAAGATGGTGGCAGTGGTGGTGTGCCGTTGGTACTGGAACCTGTAGAAACAGTAGATCCATCGGTTATTAATAAACCGCGTGCTTCTATTACCGAAGTATATCAACAAATAGAATCCGACCTCACGGAAGCTATAAAATACCTGCCCAACAAAACATTCTACGACAATGCCTGTCGCATGACCAAACCGGCAGCGCAAGCTTTGTTGGCAACCGTATACCTGCAATGGGCCGGATATCCCTTGCAAAACGCGGCGATGTATGCAAAAGCAGCAGAAACGGCAGAAGCTATCATTAATGGCGGTGCCGGACATGCATTGGAAAACAGCGACGATGACGGTACGAATCAAGAAAGTGCATTCAATAAAATAAAGAACAGTAAAAACTCGAAAGAGATTATTTATGCTGTTGAATATGAACAACCCTTGAATCGTGGTAACGGATATATCAACGCCTGTATGACCAATCAGGCAACGGCCTGGAGGGAAGACGACGGAACGGCTGTTTTCCGAACAAGCGTACTGGCAAATATGTACCATATTAGTGACCCGATCATCAATAGTTATACCGAAGGAGATGTGCGCGCTAAGGAAAAGAATTTCTTTTTCCAGACATATGTATCCCAGAAGGGAACCGTGTTTAATTGTAATCAATACGACAACTGGTTCTGGTTCGACGATAATGCAATGATTAACACCATAGGTTCCAGCCTGAATTTCCCCGTATTCCGTTTATCTGAGATCTACCTCATTGCTGCGGAAGCCTTATTAAAGCAATCTTCTCCCAATCAGACGAAGGCAAAAGAATATCTGGAAGTTGTAAAGAAACGCGCGTTCACTATCAGTGGGCTTACTGCCGGTAGCTACTCCGTGCCTGCAACGGTTACGATAGATGATATCCTGACTGAGCGTTTACATGAATTACCCCTGGAACTGAAAATCTGGGATGACATTCGTCGTAACCGCCTATATCCGCAAGCACAAGCCGACAAATCGCTGAAATGGGTAGACATTGCATCAGCAGATACGTATAACAAGCGAGATGGAAAAACGTTCAAAAACAGTCAACATCTCTTGGTATGGCCTATTCCGCAAGCTGCGATGGAACGTAATCCGTCATTAGCACAAAATCCGGGTTATTAAACATAGTAGATTAACCTAAATTAATAATAAAAGGGCATAGTCGGATATGGCTGTGCCCTTCTTTCATATAATATACTACACAAACACTTTCAAATTATCCTGACATGAAACGTCTTTATATATATAAAATATGTATATGCCTTGTTGTAAACTTGTCTGCCTTGGCTGTCTTTGCCCAGGAACAAGATCTTACACGCTATGTTAATACTTTGCAAGGCACAAATTCGAAACATGAACTGACAAGAGGTAATACATATCCTACAACAGCTCTTCCCTGGGGTATGAATTTCTGGACTCCACAAACAGGCCCAAACCGCGACGGATGGATTTACCAACACTTTAAAGATTCTATTCGAGGTTTCCGCCAGACACATCAATGCAGCTCGTGGACAAGAGACTATGCTGCCTTTTCCCTTATGCCTGTAATAGGAAGGCTGGAAGTAAACCAATACAAGAGGGCTGCCAAATTCAGCCATGATGACGAGACAGCCAAACCACATTATTACAAAGTAACGTTCGAAAATAAGATCACTACCGAAATGGCTCCCACAGAAAGAGGAGTACACATGCGTTTCACATTCCCGCGAAGCGGTGATTCTTACATAGTTCTGGATGCAAATAGTGGTGGGAGCAAAGTACTGATTATACCCGAGGAGCGCAAAATAGTCGGGTATAATAGAAATGCAAACCGCAGCGTACCGGAAGGATTTACGAATTATTTCGTTGTCGTATTCGACAAACCTTTCGAATCATATGGCACCTGGAAAGGTCTTGAAGACATAATTACTCCCGAAAATAAAGAAGTCGAGGATGATTATGCAGGAGCATACATTCAATTTAAAAAAGGCTCGAAAGTACAAGCTAAAATAGCTTCTTCCTACATCAGTTACGAACAAGCCGAGCTAACGCTCCAGCAAGAATTAGGTAAGTTTACCTCTTTGGAACAAACAAGCAATGCTGCCCGGAAGATATGGAATGAACAGTTGAGTAAAGTGTTGGTTGAAGGTGGAACAAATGAACAGAAAGCTACATTTTATTCCTGCTTCTTCCGTTCCATGCTTTTCCCCCGTAAGTTTTACGAACACGATGCAAACGGTCAACCGGTATATTACAGTCCTTACGACGGCAAAATACACGAAGGGCTTATGTATACGGATAATGGTTTCTGGGATACATTCAGGGCGCAATTCCCGCTTAATGCCATTCTTCATCCCGAATACCACGGCAATTATATCAGCAGTCTGATTACTGCCTACGATCAGAGCGGCTGGTTGCCTTCCTGGTCGTTCCCCGGACATTCGGGTGGTATGATCGGCAATCATGCTTTGTCGCTTATTGCCGACGCATGGGTAAAAGGCTTCCGTTCATACGATCCCCAACAAGCCATGAAAGCGATGTTTCATGAAGTGACCAATAAGGGTCCCGGAGGTCCTGCCAATGGACGCGACGGGTGGAAAGATTATTTTACGTATGGCTATGTCTCTTATCCGGATTACCGTGAATCGACAGCTAAAACGTTGGAATATTGTTACAATGACTGGTGTGCGATGCAGTTTGCTTCTATGACCGAACAGCCTTTTTACGAAGGATTGTTTAAGAAACAAATTTTCAACTACAAGAATGTATTCGACCCTTCTGTGGGCTTTATGCGCGGCAGGCAGAACGATGGAAGCTGGTATCCCGACTTTGATCCCGCGGAATGGGGTGGCCCGTTTACCGAAGGTAGCGCCTGGCATTATCTATGGTCGGTTTTCCACGACGTACAAGGCTTGATCAATCTCTTAGGCGGTGATAAGGCATTTGTCGGCAAGCTTGATTCCGTATTTTCGGCCTCAAGTGATTTCAAGGTAGGTACTTACAGGCGTGTAATTCACGAGATGGCTGAAATGGTCATGATCAATATGGGGCAATATGCCCATGGGAATCAACCAATCCAACACATGATTTACCTCTATAACTATGCAGGCGAGCCATGGAAATCGCAAAAATGGGCCAGAAATATAATGGATAAATTGTATGATTCAACGCCTGATGGTTATCCGGGGGATGAAGATCAGGGACAAACATCCTCATGGTATGTGATAAGCGCTATGGGACTCTATTCCGTTTGTCCGGGAACAACGGAATATGTGATCGGCAGTCCGCTATTTCCCAAAATGACAATCTCTTTGGAAAATGGAAAGAAATTAGTGATCGAAGCCCAGAATAACACACCGGAGAATGTGTACATACAATCAGCTACATTGAATGGACAAGCTTTTACGAGAAACTTCCTGCATTATGATGAGTTAATGAATGGTGGCCTTATCCGCTACCAAATGGGAAATGCCCCAGCTCTTGATAGAGGAATATCGAAAGAAGATCGTCCTTTTTCCATATCAAAATAAGAAACAACCGGTTATTGCATTATATATGAATAAATAGGATCTGCTGAAAAACTTTCAATTTGTTGATATTTAATATATTCTGTATATATTTGTTGTGTTCTAATACAAGTAAATATGAAAAGAGAGCGCAACATTAATTCCTAGGAAGTACAATTAAATGAAAGACAAATGAAAAATTTAGTATGTATATTCTTATTAATGACTGTTTATTGGAGTTGCTCGAAGCATGTTGAAACAGAGAAATATCAGTATAAACGTAATAATATTATTCAGGTGAAAGACAAGTTGGTGGAGATACCAACGGATAGTCTCATGTTTAGTTCGCATTGTCGTCCATATATCATTGATAATTATTTGTTAATTGCAGATTATAAATCATACGACCATCTGCTGCATTTACTTGATAAGAATACGTTTCGTTATATAACGGGGTTTACCTATTGGGGGCAAGGGCCCGGTGAAATCGCAAATATGGGAACTGTAGGTATAGATCATAGCCATCGCAGCTTTAATGTAACGGATTATGGGAAACAGGCCATGTTCAGGTATAACCTGGATAGCGTGATTGCCAATCCGGATTATGTGCCGGAAAGAAAGGTGGAAATACATGCGGATAAAATTATTCGTGATTATCAATACATCAATGATTCATCCTGTATAGGACTTGTTTTAGAACCTATCAGTAGTTCGGACTTTAAAGTAGCTACAGGAATATTAAATACGAACAATGGCGAATTTACGCTTATGCCCTATGTGCATCCTAAAATAAAGAAGAAACGCGCTTGCTTTGACGCCTCTCTGAAGCATGGATTGTATGTGGAATGTTATTACAAGCAAAACCTGATGACCATTTGTACGCTTAACGGGGAATTAAAATACAACATCTATGGCGGAAGTAATTGGACGGAGAACCAACGGGGACGGTTTGAATATTATCAACAAGCGGCATTCGTTAAGGATAGGATTTTTGTCCTTTACCTGAACGATAGCGCTTATATTAATCATCCGGTAATGGGGCTTATGGGAAATATGGCGACTAAGTTTTTAGTGTTCGATTTAAACGGAGATTATATTGCAACGCTGGAGACGGGTTATCGTATCAGATATTTTTGCTACGATGAAGGCAATAACAGGATCATACTGAACCTGGATGATGGGATGCAACTTGCTTATTTAAGCCTTGATGGCCTTATAGATTCGTAATTGCTACGGTTTCCCATTTTCCGGCAATTAGTTCTCTTGTAGAACGGAATCCGATTTCTTTTAATAAGTTGAGTGCTTCCGGGCGGCCATCGTTTACCAGGTCGGGGGTATGGCAATCTGAATTGACCATGATCGGAATATTTCGTTTAAGAAGTAATGGCAGGTAGTTTAGATGAGGAAATGCTTTATTTTTTGATGTAAGTATCTTCGTATTTACTTCTACTATGATTCCTTTTTCGGCGATCAAATCAAGACAGGCTGTAAACATATCCTGATACCACTTTTCTGTAACTAATGATTTTAGATACTTTTCGCCGTTCATATATACTTTATCTATATGACCTACGATATCTATTCCGCCGGATTCAATCATTTGCATGGTTGAGTCGTAAAAATGTTTTACCAATCTTCGCAGGTCGCCGGAATAATAGTAGTCGACAGCTTCTTTATAATTGGAAAAAGCCCCGTCTATACAAGCCATGTTTGCCTCGCTCAGCGGACTGGCTATTGGCAGGAAGTGTACGGAGCCGATACGGTAATCTAACGGTAATTCCTGAAAATAAGGAATAGAAGGATTATAAGTCTTATCTAAATAATCGATTTCTAATCCTACATATATTTCCAGCCTGTCTTTGTATTTCTCCTTCAACCGGTTAATTTCGGTTAAATATTCGGGCATGTCATTTGCCGACATATTCCAGAATGTTTCGAATGGGAGAGGGGAGTGGGATGAGAATCCATACGCCCGAAAACCTTTTGAAATAGCAAATTTTACAAAATCTTCGGGCGCACTTCTTCCGTCACAAAACGTACAGTGACTATGGTAATTACTTAATAACATGTAATTCTTTTCCTACTTTAATAAAAGCTTCAATTGCTTTGTTGAGATGCTCTTTCTCGTGTCCGGCGGATAATTGCACGCGGATACGGGCTTGTTCTTTCGGAACTACCGGGTAGTAGAAGCCGGTTACATAAATACCTTCTTCTTGCATGCGGGCGGCAAAATCCTGTGATAGTTTGGCATCGTATAGCATAACGGCGCAAATGGCCGATTGCGTGGGCTTGATGTCAAAACCGGCAGCTATCATTTTGTCGCAAAAATAAGTTACATTATCTATTAATTTTGTGTGGAGTTCGTCGCTTTCTTCCAGCATTTTAAACATCTCCAGGCTGGCTCCCACGATGGAAGGCGCTAATGAATTGGAGAAGAGGTAAGGGCGTGAACGTTGGCGCAACAAGTCGATTATTTCTTTCTTGCCGGCTGTAAATCCACCCATCGCTCCACCAAATGATTTGCCGAGCGTACCGGTAAAGATATCTATTTTACCATAACAGCTAAATTGTTCGGCAACACCATGTCCGGTAGGGCCAACTACTCCTGCAGAATGGGATTCGTCTACCATAACCAAGGCATCGTATTTTTCAGCCAGTTCGCATATTTTAGCCATCGGAGCTACATTACCGTCCATAGAAAATACCCCATCTGTTGCAATGATACGGAAACGCTGTGCCTGAGCTTCTTGCAGGCAACGTTCCAATTCGTTCATATCGGCGTTGGCATAACGGTATCGTTTTGCTTTGCATAAACGTACGCCGTCAATAATAGAAGCATGATTCAGAGCATCCGAAATAATAGCATCCTCTTCCGTAAGCAGTGGCTCGAATAATCCGCCATTGGCATCGAAACAAGCCGCGTATAGGATGGTGTCTTCCGTTTTGAAATACCTGGCAATAGCTGCTTCCAATTCTTTGTGTAAATCTTGTGTTCCACAGATAAAACGAACAGACGACATACCATATCCATGCGTATCCATCGCCTCTTTGGCCGCTTTTATCAGGCGTTGATTGTCTGATAATCCTAAATAGTTATTAGCGCAGAAGTTTAATACATGATTGCCGGCGTTTACTTGAATATCGGCTCTTTGTGGCGTAGTGATAATACGCTCGTTCTTGTACAGACCGGCCGTTTTAATGTCAGCCAACTCGTTTGCCAGGAACTCTTTTAATTTTCCGTACATACCTTTGTTTTTTGTTTGTTATAGTAAGATGTACAAAGGTCATTATTTTTTACGAATTATACTACTTGTTGGGCGATGATTGTTTATTTCATAGATATTCTTGCATATGTGATATAAGTGCGATATATTTGTATTACTGAATATCACATTTATATAGCACGTATGGAAGCAATTGTTAATAGAAAGCAAACATCGTTCCGGCTTAGTACGGATTTGCTTAACCGTCTCAGACAGGCGGCAATGAAGCAGAATAGAAGTCTTAACAACTTCGTGGAAAGTGTCCTTATGGATGTCGTTTACAATGAACCGAATGAGGAAACAAAAGCAGCTATTGAAGAAGTAAAAGCCGGCAAATTAGCAGGTACGATAGATATGAAGAACTTCGATACATTTATGAAGTCCATAGATGATATCGAATGAAAGAACTTCGTTACAGTACCAAGGCAAAGAAAGATTTAAAGAGATACAGAAATAACCCTCATAAAATGAATAAGTTATACAAGGTATTAGCCTTGCTTATTAAGGGTATTGCAGTTCCCGAAACTTTCCAACCACATAAGTTGACAGGACAGTATAAAGGATGCCTGGAGTGCCATATCGAAGAGGATTTCCTATTGATATGGGTTGATGAAAAAAGCAATTTTATTGATATTATCAGACTTGGAACACATTCCGAGTTATTTTAAAAGTTTTAATCGCAAACTGTTCGTTACCACAGCCACCGAGCTGAAAGCCATAGCAGCACCGGCAATCATAGGATTAAGCAACAATCCGTTTATAGGGTATAAAACACCGGCAGCTAATGGTATGCCTATCAGATTAAAAATAAATGCCCAGAAGAGGTTTTGCCTGATTAATCGTACGGTTTGCTTTGAAATACGGATCGCTTTGGAAAACAACGACAAATCCGGGGTAATAAGCGTAACCATCGCTACATCCATAGCAATATCAATACCTTTACCCATGGCAATACTTACATCGGCGCGAGCTAGCGCCTGCGAATCGTTAATGCCGTCGCCAACCATTGCTACCTTCTTTCCCGAATGCTGTAATTCTTTGATATATTCATCTTTATCATTTGGCGATACGCCTGCTTTGTAATTTTCAATGCCTAATACGGAAGCTACGATTTCGGCGCTTCTCGGTGTATCACCTGTAAGTAAATGCACTTCGATACCTTGTTTTTTTAAGTTATCAACAGCAATCAATGATGTTTTTCTTATACGATCGGCGATAGCTAAAACGGCCAATAATACAGATTCTTCTCCGTAATAGACAATGCTGTAGCCTGCCTCTTCCCAATATGCGATATATTTGGCGACTTTATCCGGAATAACGGTACAAAAGCTATCAGACATTTTTTTATTGCCTACCCAATAAGTTTTATCACCTACTTCCATACAAACACCTTGTCCGGTAATACTTTCAAAACGTTTAGGCTCAAAAACGGAAGCGCCCGAGTCTTCCATCCAGTTGATGATAGCCGAAGCCTGCGGATGTTCCGACTTCAATTCAGCCGTATATAAGATATCAAGATAACAGATTTTTGATTCCGACAGCCAGTAGGAATCAATTACTAGCGGAACACCTTCGGTTAACGTTCCTGTTTTATCCAATACGATGGTATCTATTTTACATAGGTTTTCTAAAGCGTAGGCATCTTTTATTAATATGTGCTGTTCGGCCGCTTTCCCTATTCCTACCATTAAAGCGGTTGGGGTGGCGAGTCCTAATGCACAAGGGCAGGCGATAACCAACACTGATACGGCAGCCAATAATCCATAAGAGAAAAAAGATGTGCCACCTGCTATCAACCACACGAGAAATGTAACAACAGCAATAACGACAACGGCAGGTACAAACAGACGGCTTATTTTATCAGCAATACGTTGAACAGGCGCTTTACTTCCTTGTGCATCTTGCACCATACGAATAATTTGGGCTAATACGGTGGAATGGCCTACTCCTGTAGCCTGCATAGTAAAAGAGCCTTTTTGATTGATGGTACCGGCAAACACTTTGTCGCCGGTTGTTTTTTCCACCGGAATAGCTTCTCCACTCAGCATGCTTTCATCAATAGACGAAGCGCCTTTTAGCAATGTACCATCTACCGGAATTTTTTCACCGGGGCGAACGCTTATTAAATCGCCGGTTTTTAATGTTGAGATGAATACTTCTTCTTCTCTTCCATCGATTACTTTTTGGGCAGTTTTAGGTTGTAGTCTCATTAATCCTTTAATAGCAGAAGATGTGCTGTGCCTGGCTCTTTCTTCTAACAACTTGCCTAATAAAACGAAAGCAATGATAATACCTGATGCTTCGTAATATACGTGAGGTTCGAGTCCACGGCTTGTCCAAAATTGAGGATAAAAAGTATTAAATAGACTAAAGAAAAAAGCAATAGAAGTACTTAATGCAACCAATGTATCCATATTGGCATTTCCGCGCAGGGCATGCCGTATTCCATTTATATAAAAGGATCGCCCGAACAATAGCATAATGGCTAAGGCCAGTATCATCATTATTTGGTTTGCATAGGGAAGATACATAAAAATCATTCCAAAGACAGCTAATGGAATAGCCAGTATCCAGGCGCCGATTGTATTACGCAACAGACGTTTATAGCTTTTACGATCTATCTCTTCCCTGACTTCCACATAATTGGCGCAAGCGGCACAGCCCATTTCCAATACGGGTATTGTTCTTTTTTCTACTTTTTTCATTTTTCATTGTTAATTAGCGCTCCTATTGCTCTCTATAAAACAGTTTGTGTCGTCTTTTAGTTGTCTTTGGCAGAAAAATAAAATAGATCCTTCTTATTCTTTTTTCAAATAACTCACAAATGTATAAATTTTATATGAGTAAACATACGGTAGCGAAAAGAATAAAGATACCATTATTCATCTTGCCTGAGAAAATCCGTAGTTATGTTTCAGCAAAAAAATATTACCTTTGTCTTCGAAAATGGAAGAGTTATTGAGTCAATTGAATGATAGCCAGCGTGAAGCAGTGTTATATATCGATGGACCGGAACTGGTTATTGCCGGGGCGGGATCGGGTAAAACACGTGTGCTTACCTATAAAATAGCCTACCTTTTACAAAAAGGGGTGGCTCCTTTTCATATTTTGGCATTGACATTTACGAACAAAGCAGCCCGCGAGATGAAAGAGCGTATCGTTACGCTTACAGAACCTTCTAAAGCGCGCAGATTATGGATGGGGACTTTTCATTCTATTTTTTCACGCATTTTACGAACTGAAGCCGAACGGATTGGCTATTCATCCAATTTTACCATTTATGATTCAGCCGATTCGAAAAGCTTACTGAAATCAATTATCAAAGAAATGAAACTGGATGATAAGGTGTATCGTCCGGGAATGATACAGTCTCGTATATCCAATGCCAAAAATGCGTTGGTGACCTGGAGAATGTATGAACAAAACAGAGAACTGATTCAGGGAGATATAAATGCAAAGGTTCCTATGATACGTGATATCTACCGGTTATATCAAAGCCGTTGCTTCCAGGCCGGAGCTATGGATTTTGACGACCTCTTGCTGCAAACAAACATTTTATTCCGCGACCATCCTGATGTCTTAGAAAAATACCGGAGCCATTTTCAATATATCTTAGTGGACGAGTATCAGGATACAAATTCGGCACAACACCTGATTGTTCAACGATTAGCGGAAGAACACCGCCGGGTATGTGTTGTTGGCGACGATGCGCAAAGTATTTATTCTTTCCGGGGAGCCAATATCGACAATGTATTACAGCTAAAGAATATTTATCCCGACTTACGAGTATTTAAGTTAGAGCAGAATTATCGTTCGACGCAGAATATAGTAGATGCTGCCAATAGCTTGATTCGTAAAAATAAAGAACAGATACCTAAAACGGTTTATTCTGAGAAAGAAAAAGGTAATAAGGTATTTCTTGCATCTTCTTATTCGGATTATGAGGAAGCTTATATCGTAGCTTCCAAAATAGATGAATTGAGAATGGGAGAGGGGCATTATTCGTTTGCTGATTTTGCCGTATTATATCGTACAAACGCTCAATCCCGTATATTGGAAGAAGCGCTTCGTAAACGTAATATTCCCTATAAAATATATGGCGGCCTGTCTTTCTATCAACGGAAAGAGATAAAAGACATAATCGCTTACCTGCGACTGATTATTAATCCGCATGATGAAGAAGCTTTAAAACGTATTATCAATTATCCAACCCGTGGGATAGGGGATACTACCGTAGGCAAATTGATAACGGCTGCTAATGAAAATACAGTAAGTTTATGGACCGTCCTGGAACAACCGGCGACCTATTCTCTGCAATTAAACGGTGGAACACTAAAAAAACTGACTGCTTTCAAAGAAATGATAGAAGAGTTTGTCGGGCAGAACAAAGAATTACAAGCTGATGAAATTACTTCCGTAGTAATAAAAAGGAGTGGTATAGCAAGTGAGTTGTTTCAAGACCGTTCGGTAGAAAGTATCAGCAGACAGGAGAATATAGAAGAACTGTTGAAAGGTATTTCGGAGTATATCGATATCAGGCGTGAAGAAGGTATGGAACAGGTTACATTAGCTGATTTCTTATCTGAAGTATCTTTATTAACCGACCAGGACAATAACAAAGAGGAAAATACCAATAAGGTAACACTCATGACGATACATGCCGCTAAAGGTTTGGAATTTAAGAATGTATTTGTTGTAGGATTAGAAGAAGATTTGTTTCCTTCGCTTATGTCGAAAGACAATCCGAGGGCGATAGAGGAGGAGAGGCGTTTGTTTTATGTAGCCATTACCCGTGCGGAAGAGAATTGTATTCTCACCTATGCCAAGAGCCGTTTTCGTAATGGAAAGAGTAATTTGTGTTCGCCCAGTCGTTTTTTAAAGGATATAGATGCAAAATATCTCCATGCGCCGGGAGAGGTTGCCCAAGATAGTTTTTTCACAGAAAGAGAACAAACCCGTCAGCCGGCTTTTACATCTCCGTTTCAGCAACCTAAAGCTGTGGAACCACCTATTACACCGCCGGAACAAACGGCCCCACCAGCAGATATTTCCGGATTAAAAGTAGGCATGAAGGTACGGCACGACCGATTTGGAATTGGTGAAATTACAGCTATCGAAGGGAATGCCGGAAACACGAAAGCCACTGTTCACTTTTCTAACTTCGGACAGAAACAATTACTTTTAAAGTTCGCCCGTTTAACTATTATCAAGTAAGGATCGTATGATTATCTCCTTTTCGGATAAAGAGAAATCGCATGCTGTATGCTTGCCCAGCCGGTTATAGACGACGTATCTCTGCTAAAACTACTTATATAGTTTATCTTCAGAAACAGACTGTCTTTACCTGCGGCCTTTTCCTTAGCGGCAATACCGGCTAAATTAAAAGCGTTTATAAAAAGCCTGTCGGGCGTACTTGTTCTTTGTTCTTCAACGCCGGGATTTTTGAATACACGTAGATACAGGTTATAGACCGGGTTATTGTTGCCATCTACGCCACTGGGTTCTTTTCTTGCATTATAGGCCAGTTCAAAGAGATTTTGTAATTGAACAGAATCGACGGGATGTATTGTATATAAGAAGAGACGGTCGAGGATATAAGCATACCCTTGCTGTATCTCTTTGATAAGGCGTTCGTTTCTGAACATTGTAGTGGTATCCAGTTCATTTAGTATCGTGTATAGAGGAACACCGTTTGCTTCAATAAGGTCTACCGTAAAGAAACCGGCTTGCCTGCCCGAATCGGCATTTACCCCCAAACCATAATCAAGATTATATTTAAGTAATAAACAATCGCCATTGTCAACTCCCGATAACTGGTTGGAATAAACGAAAATGCTGTCTTTAAGCTGTATCTTTATTTCATCACCCGACTTCATCACTACACCCGGTTGGTTGGCAATGGTTATTTTTTGGTTACTATCTCCCAAACAAGATGTAATGAATATAACAGCCAACAGACTGTATATAATGAATAAACTGATTTTCTTCATATTATTTTTATTTTGTTCCGGGATACTGTTCCACGCCTGCAAATATAATAAATGCTTGAGATACAAAAAAAGGAGAATGAATAACTCACTCTCCTTTTACCATAATATAACGTTTGCTATTCATTTTTTGTTATGGGGATGGTTTGTATTTCTGAAGACGCCCAATTGGGGGTAGAATCAGTCGTAAATGATTTGATATAATTTATTTTAAAAGAATACTCGCTGTTGCCTTTTTCTTTTTCGGCATTAGAGATAGTATCAAAGAAATACTTTACATAATATGCATTTGGCACGATTTGATTGTTTTTCGGCGATTTTCCATCTCCTACTTTGCTAGTCCGCAAATAGAGCTGATACACATTTTTATTGCTCTCCAAAACCGGCTCCTGTTCTATATTATACGATAATTCATAGCGGTTTTCCTGACCTGTATCCATGGACTCTTGGTATGAATCAATGAACAAATACCCTTTAACATAGTTCCTTAAGACAAGAGTGCTCATAGATAGTTCGTTTTCTTTAACACCAACCGTATCTGCTTTTGTAGGTATTACCGTTCCTTTATCTACTACAGCATAGTCTATTTCCTGTATGATATGGTAACCAACCGTTGCAGTATTCGGATTATCCTCACTTTTATATGTACACAGAATTCTGCAACATTCCCCATCTAGGATTTGGAGAGATAAAGTTGGCGAATAAAGAGGATAATCTTCGTCATTGTAGTAGATTACGTTTCCTCCGGCTTTCAGATCAATCTCTACTAAGCCATAATATTCTCCCTGGATTGAAGAGCTGTTTTCTCCATCCAAACATGAATTCAACAACATGATGCTACCGGCTAACAAACTGCCTAACATTAATTTTTTCATTTTACTAAAGTGTTTTATTTTTATTAAAAGAGTAATTTATAATTAGTTAGAAATTAAGTCTTAATCCTATCTGAGGGCTTATATTAAAAGCTTTATCCGAATAAATCGTTTCGATTTCGCTTCCATTATCAAAATAGTAAGCTGCTCCGAATTCTGCATATGCACTTACAAAACGTAAGAGCGGATAACTCACTCCGGCACGGGCATTTACCGACCATTGCCATTCTTTCATCCTTACATGCAGGGTGTTTACGCTTGTTTGTTGGTCGACAAAGAAGCTTTTAGTCCTTTCCCTACCGGCCACATTAACTTCTGCTTGCGCACCGGCGGATGCATAAAAGCGAAAGCGGTTCCAGTCTGCGATTTTGTAGGTAAGCGATACGGGTATACCAATAAAATGCAATCGTTGAAGGATTGCTCTATTGTAGGTACTGGCTTGTGTTTCCCAGTCGGAGGTCAGAAATGAATACGTTAATCCGGTTTGGAGCGAGAATCGATCATTCAATTGCCTGCTTACCGAAAGACCGAATGAAACAGGTGTTTTATGTTTTATATTTGTTTTAGGCTCTTTTCCCTGCGCTTCGTCCGCAAGAGCATTCATTGATAATAGTTTTTCGTCTTCGATAGACGAATTGCTTCTCAGTACATAGGTGTTTACAGTATTACCCGAACCTTCCGTTAAACCTCCTGCTCCCATACCAAATCCCCATTTGCGTGAAGAAGTTGTTGCTGTTGCTTTTGATGCGTTGTCGGGTATAATTTCTTTAATAACCGGACGATTGTTCGGCAAATTTATTTTTTCTTTTGCAGCATCCTTTTTAGCATCTACCGGAATCGTTGGTATTTCATCTTCTTGTATGCTGTTTGTGTATGTATCCTCTTTCTTTGTTTGGTTGGCAATAGCTAATGTTACGGGTTGTTTTTCGCTTATGACAACAGGAGTGGGTGGAGTCATATCCTTTATATCTTCCTTTATCCGTGATTTTATTGTTTGGGTTTCTTTTTCTACCTTTTTAGCTATTGAGGTATTGATTCCATTATCCCGGGATAAATAGATACCCCCTCCCATTACTAACAATAAAGAAATAACGGCTGCTGCCCAATACGGCCAACGTTTACGTAGAGGTATATGATTGGAGTTCGGCAACCGGGAAACGATCTTATTCCAGTCTTCAGGGTTAGTATCCATTTCAAAATTTTGAAATTTTGAATAGAATGTATTGTCAAATATGTCTCTATCTTTTTCTTTCATCTTTAATTATATAAAGTATGAATTTTACGTTGTAATAATTGTTTAGCCCGTGTATACTGCGAACGCGAAGTACTTTCGGTAATATCCAGTAACTCTCCGATTTCCTTATGCGAAAATCCTTCTATCGCAAATAAGTTAAAAACCGTACGGAAACCGGTGGGTAGTTCACCGATTAGCGTTAATAATTCATTGGCCGACATATTTGACACAACCGAACTGTCAGGATTCGCCAATTCAGTTGTATTGTCTAAGTCAATGGCTTCGCGTAACACATCTGATTTTCGCAGATATTCCAATGCACAATTCACAAAGATCTTTCGCATCCAGCCTTCGAATGAACCAATACCGGTATAGGAGTCGATGCTTGTATAAACTTTTACAAAACCATCCTGCAATAAATCACGTGCAGTTTCTCTGTCATTTGTATAACGCAGACAAACCCCCATCATTTTGCGGGAATATGTTTCGTAAAGCTCCTTTTGAGCCAGCCTGTTTCCCTTCCTACAACCCTCTATCAGTTGTTGCTCATTCATTCAACTGTGCTTTCATAGCTTCCTGTGAAGCCTTACTATGTTGTATGATGCTTTTCGGTTATAAAACGCTGCACCCTACATGCAAATTTATTATAAAACAAGCAGACACAAATAAAAGTTCCATCAAATTTTATTTGAAATAGCTAGATAAGTAATAATATACTTCAGCAGAAGGCCTGCTTTCGATATGATACCGATTCGAAGCTGTTACTCTAAATGAAAATTCTTGCTCGTTATCCGGCTCTATTGTAATGAATACTTCTGTGGAGCGTAGGCCGGTAGCTAAAATATTTTGCGCCCTGTTTGTATTAACGGTTCCCGATTTTGAATAATAAAGGGTGTATGTTAGTGGTTGGGTGATATTTTCCGGCGTTTCCCATGATATCTTTAGTTCATTACTGATTTTTTCTACCATTATATTTTGAGGTGTACCGGGCCTCTCCTTACTTAACCAGGTAAGAGGCGGCAGTAACGCCGGGTATTTGAAATATCTACCTTTTAAAACTTCGTATAGCCCTTTTGTATTGCTTAATATCTGTGTCCCTCTGAAGAAAGCGCATCCGGAAACGTTTGTTGCACGGGTATAATCCAACTGATCCATAATGTCTCTTACCGACCAGTTCTCATCTGTATCATTTAGTTTATATACGCCTAATCCAGGTATAAAAAAACGTCCGTTACTGTTGTCGGCCCAGTTATCTACAAAAGGATAGAAGTTATTATACCTGTAATACATCATAGGAGCAACCATATCATGTTTTCCTTCTTTTAGCCACAATTGAGCATCTTGATATACTTCAAAAGCTGTCCATCCGACATTGGGTGCTTGTGGAATACGGTCGTATTTACCGAGAGGCGAACTGCTAACCTGTACCCATGGCTTTGCTTCTTTCACCCAATCGTATATACGAAATACCATCCGGTTGATATTATTTCGTCGCCAAGCGGTAACACTCATTGAATTTCCATATCTGTTGTATGTATCCTTATCGGGGAACTTGTCTGCATTTTCCGGGTAACGGATATAATCAAAATGAATGCCGTCTATATCATAGTTTGTAACGATTTCTTTTACTAACGACAGAATATAATCGGTAGTTTCCGGCATGCCGGGGTCTAAATACCATTCTCCTTCATGCAGTTTACATAATTCAGGTTTTTTTTTCACAATGGTTTTCTTGCCACGGCTATTGACACTTTTTACCAGGCCTGCCGGATAAGTTACAAACCAGGCATGACATTCCATTCCTCGTTTATGACATTCTTCAATGGCGAAGGCCAATGGGTCATAACCGGGAGAACCATCAAATTTACCCGAAAAGATCCGGTTCATAGGTTCGATAGACGAAGGATAAATAACGTCTCCCCGCAAACGTACCTGCAAGAATACGGTATTAAAATTGGCTGCACGTAAAAGGTCTAATTTATCGCAGAAATCTTGTTGTTGTTGTTTACGGGTTATCTCGTTGATAGCAGGTTTTTTAGGCCAATCTATTCCATAGATAGTGGTGATCCAAACAGCTCTGATTTCTCGTTTCGGATAATTGACGGCATAAAACGGTTGTATGGAAAGAATCGTTACTAATAAAAAAAAATATATTCTCATCATCTTTATTATTCGGTCCATTGAGATAGTATATCCAATATTTTATCATCATGAAATATATATCCAAAATACATATTGCTTCATACCGTTTGTTTAACTTCTAATAAATAACGTTCAGCTTCGATGGCTGCCATACATCCTGTACCGGCTGCTGTTACGGCTTGGCGATAATGTGGGTCGGCAACGTCGCCGGCTGCAAAGATACCCGCTTTGTTGGTTCGAGGTGTTCCGGGATGCGTTTTTATATAACCCACTTCGTCTGTATGAAGCCATTTGGCAAATAATTTAGAGTTGGGCGTATGACCGATAGCTAAGAAAAAACCGTCAATGGCTATGGATACTTTTTCTTCGTCGGGCTCGCCTTTTCGTTTAATCAAATATGCTCCTTCCACACCCTGCTCGCCAAATAACCCAACGGTTGTATGTTCGAACAATAGTTTGATGTTGGGTGTTTCTTTTACTCGTTCCTGCATTACCTTCGATGCGCGTAAATAGGGTTTGCGTACAATCAGGTAGACTAAGGAGGCTAATGAAGATAAATACAACGCTTCTTCGCAGGCCGTATCACCTCCGCCAACTACGGCAACTGTTTTCTTACGATAGAAGAATCCGTCGCAAGTGGCACATGCCGAAACACCCATTCCCGCATATTTTTTCTCATCGGGTAGGCCTAAGTATTTGGCGGTTGCACCGGTAGCGATAATTACTGCATCTGCTACGATCACTTTTTCTCCGTCTATTGTTATTTCGTAGGGTTTTTTGTCGAAATCCACAGACGTAACTATCCCCATTCGTATATCGGCTCCGAAACGTGTTGCTTGCTTTTTTAAATCATCCATCAGGTCGGGTCCGGTTATGCCTTCGGGATATCCGGGGAAATTTTCTACCTCGGTAGTAGTTGTTAACTGTCCTCCGGGTTGGATGCCTTCATAAAGTACCGGACTTAAATTGGCTCGTGAAGCATAGATAGCGGCGGTGTATCCCGCAGGTCCGGAACCAATAATCAGGCAACGGACTTTTTCATTTATTGACTGGTTCATGATTGTTTAATTTGTGTTTTTAACGTAAATCTATAATTTCTACACCCGGATAATTTGCTTCATTAAACAGGAAGAAGCTATCCGGCTGGTTAATGCCTGTCTTTACGTCGCTTATTACGATAGTATTGCTTAAACCGTTTTTCATTTGAATAACGATACAGGCCGGCAAGCTCGCGTATTTTTCTATTTGTAATTCTATTTTTGTGATATCGCTCTTTCCTTTAGGTGTAAGCGTTACATCGTAAGCTGCTTTTCCATTAGGGGCGGTACTCTCTCCTTTGAAGACGGCCGTAAACCCTTTCTTATATGAATTAAGCAGGATAGACGGATTGGTGAGCTGAAGTTCGTCGCCTGTCGGAGTGCTGATATTTACTTCATCAGCGTGTGTCATGTAGGTCCACTGGGTAGAACCGTCGTACCATGTAAGGATGTCGGGTGTTTGCAACGTGAATTTATCCCCTTTCATATTGATTTTACCTTCAAAACTTTCAGCTATATTTTGTTGCTCGGAGTGAGCACGTATGGCAAAGGTGGCAGATAAGCCATTCGAAGTATTATAAGCTACGGCCGCCTTATCTAAAATTCCGACTGCATTTTGAGCGGATATTCCACTGGCAAACAATAGGAAGATAAAGATATATAGACTATTTTTCATATCATTTCAAATTGTTAAGTAATTGCTCTAAACTATATTCATCTTGCAGTAATACCTGCCGGGCCTTGCTCCCTTCCGAAGGTCCTACAATTCCTGCTGCTTCCAGTTGGTCCATTAAGCGTCCGGCACGGTTGTAGCCGATAGAAAATTTTCGCTGGATAGATGAAGTAGAACCTTGCTGTTGCATAACAATCAGGCGGGCAGCTTCATCAAACAAGGGGTCTTTGTCGGATAAATCCACAGCGCCGGGAACTGAACCGTCTCCTTCGCCATAGTATTCCGGTAACTCAAATGCCGTAGGATAGCCAACTTGACCACCGATAAATTCCGATATTTTTTCTACTTCGGGTGTATCTACAAATGCACATTGTACGCGGGTTGTTTCATTTCCTTGCGAAAACAACAGGTCGCCACGTCCGATTAATTGATTGGCGCCGGGTGAATCCAAAATGGTACGCGAGTCAATCATGGATTGTACACGGAAAGCAACGCGGGCCGGGAAGTTTGCTTTGATGGTTCCTGTAATGATATTGGTAGAAGGACGTTGCGTGGCAATAATCATATGAATACCCACAGCGCGGGCTTTTTGGGCAATACGCGCAATCGGTAGTTCTATTTCTTTACCGGCCGTCATGATCAAATCGCCATACTCGTCGATAATTACTACAATGTAAGGCATGTATTTATGCCCTTTATTGGGGTTAAGATGACGACTGATAAATTTAGTATTATATTCCGTTACATTCCGGGTGTGGGCTTTCTCCAGTAATTTATAACGATCGTCCATCTCTTTACAAAGTGAGTTTAAGGTCTGGATTACTTTTGTAAAGTCTGTAATAATCGGTTTGTCAACATCGGGAAGTTTGGCTAAGTAATGACGTTCAATCTCAGCATAAATGCTGAATTCAACCATTTTAGGGTCTACCAAAACGAATTTTAGTTCGGATGGATGCTTTTTATATAATAAAGAGGTAATAATGGCATTCAGTCCTACGGATTTCCCTTGTCCGGTTGCTCCGGCTACTAAAAGGTGCGGCATCTTACAAAGGTCGAACATAAAAATCTCGTTAGTAATTGTTTTACCTAATGCAACAGGTAAGTCGTATTTACATTCCTGAAACTTACGTGAGGCGATAATAGATTGCATGGATACAATCTGAGGATCTTTATTCGGAACTTCAATACCAATGGTTCCTTTTCCAGGCATAGGGGCAATAATACGTATCCCCAAGGCTGCCAGACTGAGGGCGATATCATCTTCAAGGTTACGGATTTTCGAAATCCTGACTCCTGCGTCGGGCACTACTTCATAGAGTGTAATGGTTGGTCCTACGGTAGCTTTTATGGAAGCGATGCTGATACCAAAATTTTCCAGTGTTTGTTTGATACGTTTCTGGTTGGCCGTTTGTTCTTCCATATCTACCTGGTGGTCGCTGTTGTTGTATTTTTTAAGTAGTTCCAATGTGGGCGACCGGAAACTTGATAGATCCAGTTTCGGATCGTAATCACCTAAATCAGAACCATCATATGCTTCGCCATCCCCGTCAGGTATCTCTATCGTATTAAATTCCGATTTATTTTTTTCTTCCGGCAGTTGGTTTTCTTCCTGTTTTACCGTTGAAACGTTCGGAAGATATTCTTCTTCATCTTCATCACCTTTGGCAATGGTTACTTTAAAGAAATCATCTTCGTTTTCGGCATCGTTATCTTCATCATCTTCGGTTGCATAAATATCATTAGCCGTATCTTTCGGAGTGATAGTAACCTTATCCGAATCATCACCTTTGGTTGGTTGCTTTTTAAAAGGGATTTTCATCCAACTGAAAGTAAATACCCGTTGGAGGAAGGGAATGGTTTGCTTGCTTGAAAGAATTGCAATAATCAGAACTGTACCGATAAGAAACAGGGTCATTCCGGGAATACCAATATTATTAACTATTAATTCAGACAAATAATACCCATGTTGTCCTCCCAGGTAAATAAAACTGTCTTCATATCCTTTAATAAACACAAAAGCAAAAAACAAAGACCCCCAAATAAGCAACGAAGCGCTGAATAGAAAACGCTTAATGATGGAAATCCCTTTAAAGTTCATTAGTTTTGCACCGACAGAACCAAAAAAGTAAAGTAAAATAAAGGAAGATATCCCAAACCAATGATTCATTAACAAATTAGCCAGATAAGCGCCGCGTACCCCTGTCCAGTTGTTAACAGAACCTTTGTAAGCTACTAAATCACTTACGGGAAGATTTTCTATTTTACTTTGGTCGGCAGCTCCGGAAAAGAAAAAAGAAATAAGAGCCAATCCTACATATATGGTTAGGATTGAAAGAATAAGCCCGGATATAAAACGCGTCCGTTCGTTTGTGAAGAAGTTCTTTAGAAGGGTTAGAGTACTTTCTTCGCTGTTATTTTTTCTTGTATTGCTACTTTTCTTTGCCATATTTCCCGTTGCCGGTTAAACCTTGCAAAGGTAATGAGAATAATTGAAATATCATTCCATCTGAGGGAATCCGTTCATTAAATAAAAGCGTTAAAAATTTCATGCCTATCTTTTCTCAAGAAGTACCAATCTCTTGAGAAAAAGTTTATAATATCAATCTCAAGGGATGTGCGGTTGTTCCTTTAAATGTATTTTTATTAATATGGGATTGTCGTTATCATTTATGGTTGACAATAAATCCGTCAGATTTTTATCAATGGCTTTTCCTTCCGCTTTCCATTTATCTGCTATTTCCCTTAGTTCGTAAGGCCAGTAAGAGTTAAACATATAATTACCATTTGCTCCTAACATAGGATAAAAATGTCCGAAGCAACCTAAATCGTCTATAAACCCTTCTCCTTCCACAGCTACTGTTTCTCCTGTTTTTTTATTGTAATATGCTATTTGAAAGACATTAGGCTCGGTATTTCTTAATTGCCAGAATTCCTTCATTTTTATCCAGTAAATTAAAAGGAGTGAAGAAGTTTCATAGATTGCAAAGGAGCGTATCTTATTATCTGTCTCTTTCAGATAATCCCATTCTTCCAAAGCCCCTGTCTGAAATAATTGCCCTCCGGCAGATAATCTTTTTTCTTCACTTCCTAAAAGATGCTTTAACGGGACTTTTTGGTCTTTCAGATCAATAATCCATCTTGGCGAAAGATAATCGTTCATTACACGATAGATGGTATCATTTATATAATTGTAAAATAAACTTCTAAGCAGAAAGTAAAATTGTGCAGAGTGTAGCGAATTAGCTGACAGAGCGTTCGTTACGCTCTGTTTTGCTTTATATGGCTATGGGCTGAAAACCGTGTTTCGGCAGAACGGCGCAGGAGATGCGTTACTATCTCGTTACTTGAATAGTGGCGCAGATTTCTTGTTACACGGTTCTTATTCAGCGTATTGCGTATTTTTGCATACCGTCCGGTAACTCAATGATAACTAATTTTGTAACCAGAAAAAACATTGAGTTATGAGGTCAACATTCAAGGTCTTATTTTATGTAAAGAAAGGCAGCGAGAAGCCCAACGGCAACCTGCCTTTAATGTGCCGCCTTACAGTGGATGGCGAAGTTAAACAGTTCAGTTGCAAGATGGATGTCTCGCCCTACCTGTGGGATGTGAAGAACAACCGTGCATCGGGCAAGAGCGCACAGGCGCAGAAAATCAATCTCGCCATCGATCGGATACGGGTGGATGTAAACCGCCGTTATCAGGCACTAATGCAAACGGACGGCTATGTTACTGCCACCAAACTGAAAAACGCCTATCTCGGAATCGGGGTAAAGCAGGAAACGCTGTTGAAACTGTTCGAACAGCACAATGCCGAATTTGCGAAGAAAGTGGGACACAGCCGGGCGCAGGGCACATACTCCCGCTACCGTACCGTTTGCAAGCACATTCGGGAGTTTCTTCCCTCTACCTACCACCGAGAGGATATACCGCTCAAAGAACTGAACCTGACGTTTATCAACGACTTCGAATACTTCCTGCGTGAAAAAAAGAAATGCCGTACCAATACCGTATGGGGATATATGATTGTCTTGAAGCATATCATTTCCATTGCACGGAACACCGGGTTGTTGCCTTTCAATCCCTTTGCGGGATATGTCAACAGCCCCGAAAGCGTGGATAGGGGTTATCTCACGGAGGAGGAGATACAAACGCTTATCGAAGCTCCGATGAAAAACAAAACCTACGAACTGGTGCGCGACCTCTTTGTTTTTTCGACTTTTACGGGCTTGTCGTATGCGGACGTAAAGAAGCTTACTACCGACAATCTGCAAACCTTCTTCGACGGTAACCTGTGGATTATTACCCGCAGGCGCAAGACCAACACCGATTCCAATATCCGGCTGTTGGATGTTCCCAAACGGATAATAGAAAAATACAAAGGCATGTCAGGCGATGACCATGTTTTCCCCATGCCAAGCAATAGTTGTTGCAACGAGAAGCTGAAAAATATAGGCAAGCAATGCGGTATTAAGACCCGGCTGACCTACCACGTTGCGAGGCACAGCGCGGCAACAACTATTTTGCTGTCGCACGGCGTACCCATCGAAACCGTGAGCCGGATTCTCGGTCATACGAACATCAAGACTACGCAGATATACGCCCGGATTACCAACCAAAAGATAAGCCGGGATATGGAAACCCTCTCGCATAAGTTGGAGGGTATGGAAAAGAGTATTTGCGATGCTATCTAAATGCTGCATACTCTGCCCGGCAGGTACACATCACTCACTATGCAAACTGTGTGTAGTGGGTGACGTCCTGTCGATAGCTGCTATCAGAGTTTATCCGCAGCTACCCCGATGGGCTTTTAAAGAAAAGCCGTAGCTTATTAGGGCAGAAAGTAATCATATAAAATTATTGGAAAATAAAATCAAAAAATAATAAAATCAAAAGAATATAATATGCTGTTTAATAGCTATTTAATTGATATATATTTATCTTCTCTTTCTTGATT
>JAISDJ010000065.1 GCA_031264865.1 Tannerellaceae bacterium
GCTTTCAGGATGTTGCCCGAAGTGGTATGGAATATGCCGCGATTGGGTACGTTTAATCTGCATGCTTCTTTGCTTCCGCAGTATCGGGGAGCTGCACCGATTAACTGGGCTGTTATCAATGGCGAAACGAAAACAGGCGTCACCACATTTTTTCTGACGCATGAAATTGATACCGGAAAGATTATCCGGCAAAAGCAGATACCGATAGCAGATACCGATAATGTAGGCATTGTATACGACAAACTGATGAAGACAGGGGCAGAGTTGGTCGTGGAAACAGTAGATCTTATTTTATCAGGGAAAGTGAATACCATACCTCAGGAACAATTATATCAACACCCTTCGGAACTTCATTCGGCACCTAAAATAGAAAAGGAAACATGTCGTATCGACTGGAACCTATCCTTAAAAAAGACGTACGATTTTGTACGAGGTCTATCTCCTTATCCGGCTGCCTGGACAGAATTGGTTACTCCCGGAGGAGATAAACAAGTATTAAAGATATACCAGACGGAAAAGTATCCGGCTTCCCATTCATTACCAACCGGTACAATTGTAACAGACAACAGAAAGAACATGGATATAGCCGTACCCGGCGGATATTTACGTTTAGTATCGCTGCAATTAGCAGGGAAAAAGCGTATGAATACAATGGATTTCCTGAATGGTTTCAAACAATTGGAAGGGTATACCGTTATATAAAATGTGTGAGACAGGAAAAATGAATAATCTATTTAAAAACAACGGATATACCCTATTGAATAATTGTCGTAAAGATAATCTTTCATACCATGATTGTACCGGAGTGAAATAATATTCTTTTTAAATTCATATGTTAGATTATTACGTAGAATAAGTGGACGATCTCCATTGTTTTTATATCCGTAGAATCCGGAAAGATCACTTGAAAGAGTAAAATGGCAATAAGTGCTTGTGAATCCCACGCCAAATGATGTGGCATCATTCTGACGGTGTATAATATCGTTTGTCATCCAACAATAGAATCCTGCCATTGCCTGCATACGTAAAGTAGCTGTTCCACTCTCATTTTTCAGTAAATCTTTACCAATCGTTATATCCATCCAATAGGTAACAGCATCCGTAAATCGGGCATCGCACAGGCGTCCTCCGCTGGCCGTCTTAAAATTAAGGCTTGCCATAATATCCATCCATTTTTCACTTCGTAACACTTGGAATAAGGTGCTGATTATTATATCACCCTGATAAGATTCGTGCGGAGGTAATTCCGTTTCTACAGCGTTACGCTCGTCACGGGTTTCGGAGGTGAGCTTATAATCTTCTTTTATGATAGCCGTCACTTCTACGCCAACACGTTCTTTAACAACGGGTATCATCAAGCGCGCGAATAAATCTTTTGTCTTGTCGCCCGTATAATAATGATATCTTCCTTGTAATTCAACCTCAAAGCGTGAAGGCGCCAAAGCTGTTCTAAGTTCGGGAATAGGAAAAGCGCTTGGACCAAAATAACGGGGAGAATAAATAAGCAACATGCCTTTATCACGCCATCCGTCTCCTGTATATTCTCCTTCGGCTTGAACGTTTGGAAGAGAAATGAATAGAATAGAAATAGATATAAGTAGATAGTGTATGAGTTTCATTCTGACGTAATTTGGTTTAATTATACACGCAAAAGTATAAAATTCAATCTGATTTGCTACATTTGTCGAAATGAAATATTAACTAACATAAAATGATATGAGAAACCTAATGCCAAAAAAATTATTATTAGTTGCAACTACCCTGCTACTTGCTTGTACGGTATCTGCCCGAAAACCTATCAAAACATTGTTGGTTACCGGACAGAATAATCATAATTGGCAAGTGAGCCATATCGTATTGAAAGACATATTGGAAAACTCAGGATTGTTCAAAGTTGATTTAGCTGTTTCTCCTGAAAAAGGGCAGGATTTATCAAACTTTATCATTGATTTTAAACCCTATTCTCTTGTTGTATTAGATTACAATGGTGATATGTGGCCGGAAAAAACGAAGAATAATTTCATCGAATATGTTCAGAACGGCGGGGGCATAATTGTTTATCATGCAGCCGATAACTCTTTTCCCAATTGGTTCGAGTATAACAAAATTATCGCTTTAGGAGGCTGGGAAGGACGTAATGAAAATTCAGGTCCATATGCATACTGGCACGGAGGCGAGCTTCTTAAAGATACGTCTCCCGGTATAGGAGGATCACATGGTAAACAGCACGAATATATGCTTACAGCTCGTGATACGGAACACCCAATTATAAACGGATTACCTAATCGTTGGGCACACGCAAAAGATGAATTATACGATCGTATGCGTGGCCCGGCAAATATCGGTACATTGCTGTATACGGCTTGGTCGGATAAAGAAACAGGAGGTTCGGGTAGAGAAGAACCCTTACTTTTTACGGTAGATTATGATAAAGCCCGTATATTCCATACAATGCTCGGTCATTGCGGCCCGACTTATGAAGACAATCCGGCGATGCAATGTACCGGTTTTCAGGTTACTCTGCTGCGTGGCGCCGAATGGGCAGCAACAGGTAAAGTAAAACAAAGAATACCGAAAGACTTCCCCTCTTCTTCTTATATAACCTACCGGTATGATTATCGGGAAGTGAATGAATAACCTTGAAAAACCATTGTGATACTTCTACCAAACTATCACAATGGTTTTACAAAAAGATCGTAATGCTTTTACAAAACCGTCACAATGTTTTTCTCAAGACATTGTGATGGTTTTTACTTATTTCAGCGATGTTTTCTTAGTCCAGCCGGAGCTTCCTTTTACAATTACAGCTTTTCCGCCAGTGAGGTTGGCAAGGATGAATATGGTTTTAGCTTGTAGTCGCCTGCACCCATTGGGACTATTTTTTGTTTACGAAGAGGGCGATCATAGCACAAGCTTCAGCGTCGGCCAATGCATGGTGATGATTTTCGAGATTATACCCGCAATAGGTTGCTACAGTATTCAATTTATGGTTCGGCAGATTTTTAAATAATTTCCGTGCGGCTTGTAAGGTGCAATGGAAGTCATAATCGGGATAGTCCATACAATATGTTTTGAAAACAGCTTTTAAGCAATTCTCGTCGAAATCTTTGTTATGAGCAATTAATGGCAACCCTTCAATCCGTTTTTCTATCATTTTCCATACAACAGGGAAAACAGGAGCTTTGTCTGTATCCTCTGCTGTAATTCCATGTATCTGAGTATTCAAATACAAATAATAGTCTGGTTCGGGATGTATCAAATGATAGAATCTATCAACAATCATCCCTTCTTTTACAATTACAATCCCTACGCTACATACGCTGGTGAGTTGTTCATTAGCTGTTTCAAAGTCTATAGCAGCAAAACTATTGCTGATGTTCTTAAAGTTTGTGTTCTCTTCCATACGGCTAAGATACTTTCTATTGTTTGAAAAAAGATAGAATTATGTTTATTTTTGCAAGATTAAACGAATATCAATTACATGGCGAAGAAAAAGAAAAACAAAAAGACGATTTATACAAAGAAAAAAAGCTTATCAAATGCCTTAAAATCGATAAAACGTTTTTTTATAGGAATATCTATCGTAGTAGCCTGTCTATCCGGACTCTTATTTTTGTTTAATGGTTATTTCCCTGTCGAAGAAGCGAAAAGGATAGAACTACCTCAAGAAACTCTCTCTGATCAAGCCAAACTTCCGCAACTTAAAAATAATCGTAAAGAACAACTAATTAATCATGAAGGTTTCACTGTATCTTATAATGCCGACTTTCGGATAGCTAATTGGGTAGCATATGAACTAACGGCCAATGAAGTAAGAAACAGAGATGTTCAACGGGCAACAAAGTTCTCTCCAGACCCCGAAGTGAAAGGCGTTTCAGCAACAGATAATGATTACAGACGTTCGGGTTATGATCGGGGACATTTAGTTCCTGCTGCCGACATGAGATGGTCGGAAAAAGGAATGCGTGCTTCTTTTTATTTTAGTAACATTTGTCCTCAGAATAGAGAGTTGAATGCCGGATTGTGGAACAACATTGAAAGGCAATGTCGTACATGGGCTACAAATTATGGTGAAATAGTAATCATAACCGGACCGGTGATAGAAGATAATATGAATCGACTGGGGGAAAATAAAGTAGGGATACCGAATAAATTTTATAAGGTTGTAGGTTCAACCAGTAATGGTGAAGCCAAGAGTATTGGCTTTTTGGTTGAGAACAGAAATTATGAAAATCGTTTATTGAAAGACGTTGCCGTTACAGTTGATAGTATAGAAAGAGTAACCGGTATTCGTTTTTTTACTTCTTTTCCGATAGAAGTTCAGCAAGAGATGAAGTCTGCAATTGATTGGAAATATTGGAAATTCAGCAAATCAAATTAAAAATATTTTTACGTACCTTTTCAATTGATAGCATTTTTTATAGTTGTTTATTTTAACAATAGTATAGGTATTTCCTTTAATTAGTTACAATATGTTTCTTATTTTAATAAATAAATAAAGAATTGTTTTGTTTTAATTGTTTTTCTTCATTTTTGTAATGTTAACGAATGTAACAAACTGCTAAGAAGTTTCCAGAAACTTAAAAATATGTTGTAAAATATATTTTTTTATTTGTCCAATATTATTTAATCAAGCATCTTTGTGCGCAGATAACCTAAACAATCTTTTTGCCTTAAAGACTAATACCTATTAAAACCTATAAAGAGG
>JAISDJ010000284.1 GCA_031264865.1 Tannerellaceae bacterium
GACATGGGGAAAAAGAACGGATTATGGTCTTTCAGATATGTGGGGTTTATCTCATAAGGCAACCCTAAATCCATAAACTCATGTACAGCATCCAGGATATGTGCTCCCCAGTCACCCAAGGCTCCCATACCGAAGTCGTACCAGCAACGCCATTGACCGTTTACGAAGTTCTTGTTATAATCATGTTCGTGTGTAACGCCCTGCCAGGTATCCCAGTCCATAGTAGGCGGAAGAGGCTCGGCTGCCGGAAAAGCGGTTATCCGAGGGTCCCATTCATGCCAGCGGCGTGAGTTATTCATATGGGCCGTAACAGCTGTTACATCTTTGATTATACCGGCATCTTTCCATGCTTTGAACTGGAAATAGTTCGCTTCGGAGTGTCCTTGGTTTCCCATTTGTGTAACAACACCGTATTTCTTTTCGCTGGCCATCATCAGTTCTACTTCATAGAATGTACGAGCCATTGGTTTCTCTACATATACGTGCTTTCCATGTGCCATGGCTTCCATTGCTATCGGGAAATGCGCATGGTCGGGTACACCCACTGTTACGGCATCGATCTGGTTGGCCATCTTGTCGAACATCTTACGGAAGTCTTGAAAGCGGGGTACATTCGGGAATTTATCTATCACTTTCTGCGTATGGGGTGCACCCATATCTACATCGCACAAAGCGACAATGTTACACAAACCGGTTTTATACAACTCTTCGGCAATCTCGCCTCCTCGGAAACCAATTCCTATCAGCGCCAGGTTTACTTTATCATTCGCACTTACCAACGGATTGGAAGGAGGCATTGTACGGGCATTTACTTTCGTTGAAAAAGAAGGAACGGCAGAGACAGCCGATAAAGCAATTGCCTGCTTCAGAAATAAGCGACGTGAATTCTCATTTAATTTCATGGTATATCTATATTTAAATAATAATGTCTGCGATAACACAATGCTGAAAAACCGTGTAAATATACGGGATATAAATTAAAAATCATATGTTTACCAATTATTTTGTCTTTTCATAACAAAAGATGCAACCTTTTTTATTCTCTATCCGTATTTGTATATATGACAATTTTAAAACAAGTATAATATGAAAACAAAAACGTCTATTTTCCTGATTGCTTTATTAACAGTCATGACCTGCCTTCCAATCCATAGTGAAACGATAAGGGGGAACAAAAACATTATCACAAAAACAGTTTCTATTAAAGACTACGACGAGGTATCTGCTGCCGGAAGCATGACATTTGAATATGAACAGTCTGAAAGAGAACCTTATTTTGAAATTACGGTAGACGAAAATATCTTTCCGTATATCGACATAGAAGTGCAAGGTAAAAAACTCATTGTTTGCCCTAAAAAAGACAAAGACAATCGGCAAAATAATAGCTATAGCCTAAACCCTACCGTATACAAAATCAAATCCAATTCCAAAGAATTACAAAAAATCAGTTTTGCCGGTTCAGGACATTTCATTGTAAACAGCCCGCTTCATACTTCTTCATTCGCTATTGATATGGCCGGTAGTGGAAAAGTAAACCTTACTCAGGCAGTTACCGCAACCAATATAAAAGCAAATATGGCTGGTTCGGGGAGTATCAATGCCGGCGAGCTCGTCATAGATAATACGGAATTAAATATGGCCGGTAGTGGAAAAATTGCAGTAAACAAACGGTTGAAAGGGAATCATGCAAAACTAAACTTAGCCGGCAGCGGTAAGTTAATTGTTTACAATGCAGATGTGCCAAAAGCAGATTGCAACTTATCAAGTAGCGGCGAACTTACTATCACCGGAACAGTAAAAGAAGCATCGTACAATACAGCAGGCAGTGGGAAAATCAACGCATACAATTGTAAAGCAAACCAGGTAAGTGCAAATGTAACCGGCTCCGGAAGAATTGAACTCTATGCCGCCGACCAGTTAAATGCCAGCATAATGGGCAGCGGCAACATCACATATAAAGGAAGCCCTTCCGTCAAATCCAGCAAATCAGGTTCAGGCTCAATAAGGCCGGCCAACTAAACGCCCTAAGACTATCTTGGGACACGCCCAGAAAAAGGAAGCAATCTGAATTTATAGTTGGCCAAAATGCCTTTTTCCTTCTGCAAAGAAGGAAAAAGGCATTTTGTTTTGCAGTTATTCTCCAACCCTTTATCTTTGAAGAAGATAGCGGAATTATACAAAGAGAGAAACATAATATCAAATATAAGAGAATATGGCAACTAACATTAAAGATTTTACTATTTGACAACAGCCCGATAAAGAAATGAATCCTTATCAGGCTGTTTGCTTCTGCAATTAAAATAAAGCCTTTATGTTTTCGATTTAGTGTTGGCTTAAATATCCTGAGACGCTTTCGTTTGTTGCTTGCAAAGCGTTTTTACCTTTCGACCAGTTGGCGGGGCATACTTCGCCGTATTCTTCAAAATGTTGTAAAGCATCAACCATACGAATCGCTTCGTCTACATTACGGCCCAAAGGAAGATCGTTAATTACGTAATGCCGAATCTTTCCTTCCTTATCCAGTAAGAATAATCCGCGGTAAGCTACCGGAGCGCCTTCCGAAACTAATTCGCCTTCATCATCCCAATCATAATCCGAAGCCAGGACACCAAAATTAAGGGAGATTACCTTTGAAAAGTCGGAAACAATCGGATAGGTCACACCTTTGATTCCACCTTTGTTCTTCTCTTGTTGCAACCAGGTATAGTGAGAGTATTCAGAGTCTACCGAACAAGCTACTACAGCTACATTACGCTTTTCAAACTCAGCTAACTTTTCTTGGAAAGCATGTAGTTCGGTAGGACATACAAACGTAAAGTCCATTGGATAAAAGAACATAATAACATACTTTTTCCCTACATACTGTTCCAATGAAAAGTCGAAAACAATCTCATTGCCGTTAATGACTGCCGGAGCATGGAACTCCGGCGCTTTCCTACCTATTAATGCTTTCATTATAAACCTAATTAATGAAATGTTTTTATTATAACAAAGATAGTGGGCAAAAAGTTGCGACAAATCATTATTTTAATGAATAGTTTTTATCAACTAATAAAAAATATCTATAATCAAACCTATCGGTTTACCTGTTTTCCTGCTCCATACATCGGAGAGGCCTTTGATATGGTTGAAAATATCATATAGCCGCCCCGTTCGAGTTGGTTATAGCAATTGCGGATAAACTGTCTCCTCTCGCGGCTGTTTAATAAATGGATGAGCGCGTGGCTGAAGATACCGCCATACAAACAATCGTCGAAAGGCATATTTGTGTCATATGCCTCTTATTCCAAAATCAGGTCCATGATACGCGACGTTCTTGCGCCGGAGATTCCTGTGGAAGGACAGGCGCCTGTTCCCCGCAACTCATCAACAATTGTTTGAATCAAGGGCTGCTGGATATGTTCGGGGGGAGAGATAGCAAATTCTTCTTCCCGGTTGACGGCTCGCAGCCGGATAGGTTGGAAAGCGAATGTATTGAACCGGAGTTCTCCTTTATCACCGGTAATGATGACAGAATCTTTCGTCGATTTTCCGGATGTTACGAAGCACCACTCCCCTACCCCCGTTACCCCGGATTGGAATCGCAGGATAGCAGTAATCGTATCTTTTACTTCATATAAATGTCCTGCATTATGCGAAAAGCCTTTAGCTTCAATTATTTCTCCTAAAAGGAAATCCAGTATGTCCAATGTATGGGGCGCCAAGTCATAAAAATATCCTTCTCCGGCTACAGACTGTTTTACCCGCCATGTATGTGTTTCGGCAGTAAAGTCGGATGCCAGCGGCGGGCGAAAATATTTTATACCGACTGATAAGACATTTCCTATGGCATTTTCTTGCAACAGCTCTTTTATTTTAAGGAAATAAGGCAACGCTCGCCTGTAATAAGCAACAAACAGCTTTTGCCCGCTTTCTTGCGAAGCTTTTATCATCTCTGCACATTCCCGGTAATTCATCGCCATAGGCTTTTCTACATACACCGGTTTACCTGCCCTCAACGCGCGGATTGCATATTCCTTGTGCGAATCGGGCGGAGTTGCCACATAGATAGCATCAATATCCACATCGTAAATAAGCGCATCGGCATTGGTATAATAGGTAGGCACCTGATGTCTTAAAGCAAAATCCCTCGCTTTGTCGGCATTTCTTCTCATCACCGCCATTAACGACGAATGTTCTATTTTATAAAAAGCCGGTCCGCTCTTCTTCTCACAAACATTACCAACCCCAATAATTCCCCAATTGATTGTCTTCACAATTAAAACAGTATTAATAATTGCTACGAAGATATGAAAAAAGAAGAAAAAAGGTAAGCGCCTCTTTTATGAAAGGTGCTTACCTCTTGCAAAAAAGATGCCGACCCTTGAACTATAATCCTGTTTTATTAAAGTCCAACAGCGGAACCAACGAGGCTGATGTTCTTTGTCTGCTCCGACGATACGGTAAAATTGCTTGAATAGCCGGACGACATGCAGTTTACCGTCGGGCATGCCCAATACGAGTAGAAAATCCTGTATGTTCCGGGAGATACTTTTACGGTGTGTGTGCCAATTGACGTCGGAATGCTGTACTGCGACGGCGAACCCGACGAAACACGCATGGCAGTGATGGACGTATAGAATCCTATGCCGGGAGATACCGTGACTTTGAGCGTAACAGAAGGCGAGGAGTCCATCCACTTGGCATAAAACGTAATGTTGCCGGTTGCCGTGCTTACATTGTAAGGGAAAAGCACCAGGTTGGACAGGGAGGCGTCGGTATACCAGCCGGCGAAGTTATTGTTCGTTTTCGTGGGCGATGCCGGAACAGCAAGCATTCCGTCCTTTGCCGCCTGTTCGTCGTGGTTATCAGCCGCCGGCCACGTGCCGCCGTTCAGATTCCACGTAACCTGCCAGAATCCGACATCGGATATATTGTATGGGCCATACATTTCTTCTTCATTTTTGCTTGACCATATTCCAATCACAATGCTCTTTCTGTCGGCACTGATATAGGTATTCAGGGCTACACGATCGCCTACCCCAGCATTTCCGCTTTTGTCCTCTTTGATGAAATTAATACCATTCAATTTTGTTACCGTTCCGCCGACCTTGTAACCATTCGGATAATCGGCGGCGAAGTTGTTCTGACTGGAGATCTCTGTCCATGCTAAGTTTCCAATTGTGATGGAATTACCGGAACGGAACAGCATTACAATCCTGTCGGCACCGATGGTGAACTGATCCCACTCTTCAAATCTGCTATCTCTCCATGTGCCGAAGTACCCGGCCTTGCCTGCATCTTCCCATTTCGCATACAGCGTAAAATCGGCAGTTACGTTACTTGCATCGTAAGGAAATGTAACTTTGTTAGTTAAGGCTGATTCCTTGTACCAACCATCGAAAGTACTACCTACTTTTGTAGGTGCGGCGGGTTCGGCGAGTGTTCCATCTTTTAGTATCTGCGTAGCATGGTTATCGCCCGAAGGCCACGAACCACCGTTCAGATTCCATGTAACCTTCCAGTATTCGGCAGTCTTTTCTTCCTGCCACTTGGCGTATAGGGTGATATCGCCATTTACAGGAGTCTGGAAGTTGTAGGCAGTCGTTGCTCCGCTTAAATGCCAAAATACGAATACATAACCTGCTTTTGTGGGGTTGGCGGACGGAGCGGTTGCCGTACTTCCTTTTTCCACCCTCTGGGAAGAAGGAGGGGGACTACCGCCATCGGTTTCAAACGTAACGGTGTAAACCGTCTGATCGTCATCGTCATTGTCACTGCTACATCCTGTAAAGATGGGCATTATTACAACTAGAAGCATACATGTACATATTGTAATTATGCTTTCAAGTACACTCTTTTTGTTTTCTAACTTACTTGTTTTCATGATATTTTAAATTTAAATAAATTCATTTCAACAAAAGTATAGGGTAAATTTTATATTTTTATCCCCAGATATGAGGATAACCAAAATCTTATAGTGATTTATATAGCCAACGACCATGCAATGGTTTGTGTTTTGTAAAGATTAGCAATGCACGTAAAGAGGGCTTGATCGAATAAAATAATTACCTAAAAATAAGATAAAATGAAAAACTTAATCTGTATAGTTCTTTTTCTGTTGCCTCTTTCCCTCCAGGCACAACAGGCAAATGTTGATTCACTAGTAAATGCATTGGGAAATAATAACGTATCTAAAGAAGAAAAGTTAGAACTTTATCATAAGATATGCACCACTTATCTATATTATAATCTTGAGAAAGCTTCCGAATATGTCCAAAAAGGGCTTGATTTAGCAGAAAGAGAAAAAGATAAAGTGATGTTATCCAAATTTAATGCGATATACGGAAGGCTTTACGGCACAAAATCAAGCTATGATACAGCCTTTGTTTATTATGAAAAAGCACTTGATTTGGCCGTACAGGCAAAAGAAAAGAAACTGGAAGCGGTTGCCTACGCTGATATAGGAATTTTATACGCCCGCCAAAATAACTTTACTTCTGCTTTAGAATACTTCATGAAAGCATTGGCAATTTATGAGAATATAGGAGATAAACAAGCACGCGTTAAAGTCATGTCTAATATTTCCAGTTTGTACCGGGGGATGGAAAATGACGAAAGAGTTATTTACTATTTGGAAAAAGCAAAAAAAATTGCAGAGGAAATCAATTACGACGAAGGGAAAATGCAAGTATATTTCGAACTGGGTGCGATTTACCATAAACTGGCTGAGAACGAACCTGAAAAAGTCGAGTTTGCCCTGCAATACGAGCTGAAAGCGAATAAACTTAGCCATCAACTTAATCATAAAGTATATCAAACAGCAACGGCACAAGCATTGGCTGCCATTTATTTAGACTATCTGAATGATTATGATAAAGCATTGGAACATGCAAATGAGAGTTTACAACTTGCAGAAGAAACCGGCGACCCTAAAATGATTATCGGGGCATTGAGTACGATTTCAAATATTTATCTTCTTCAAAAACGTTATAGAGAATGCGAAGGAGCAGCATTAGAAGCATGGAGAATCGACTCTACCGAAATCCATACAGGAACTGATCTTTTGAAAAATATTATATTGTCAAATATTGCTTTAGACAATAAAGATAGGGCTTCGGTATTCTTTAAGATATATAATAACTATGTTAAAACGCAAATCAATCAAAACAATCGAGAAATCATGGCTGATATGGAAGCTAAATACGAAGCAGAAAAGAAAGAAATACGTATTATGGCTTTGGAAAAAGAACGAAGTTTATATATCGGGCTGGGGATTGTAATAATAATTGCTCTAATATTGGGATTGTGGCTTCTATTTTATCGTCATCGTTCGGTTGTGCAAAAACAAAAAATCGCCGAACAGGAAATAAAACAGTTGAAACAGGAGAAAGAGCTTATTGCAGCTCGCTCTGCTTTAGATGCTGAAAAAGTCGAACGAGAGGTTATTGCTCGTGACTTACATGATGGAGTCGGTGCCATGCTTTCAGTTGTAAAAAACAATATGGACATTATGAAGTCGTATTTAATTGTAGAGAATGTAGAAACCGACTGTTTTTACAGAGCATTAGATGTACTTGATAAATCCATTGTTGAACTCCGGCGTGTTGCACACCACATTATGCCAGCTACCCTCATTGATAAAGGTTTAGTTATTGCTTTAGATGATTTTTGCCGTTCTATTCCCGAAGTAGAATTTCATTTTACAGAATCCGATTACCGGTTTAATCCGGAAAAAGAATTGATTCTTTATAGATGTGCCTATGAATTGGTAAACAATACCTTACGTCATGCCGGCGCATCCCATATTGACGTCCATCTGAATATGAATGAAAAAACCGTTTATCTTTCAGTCGTTGATAATGGTTGTGGTTTTGATCCGCAAACTGTCTCTATGGGAATGGGAATCAACAATATGCGCACACGGCTTTTAGCCTTCGGCGGACGCATAGATATTTATTCAGATCAAGGGAAAGGTACGGAAGTTAATATTGAGTTGGACGTATAAGAAAATAGAAGATAAAAAACGAGGCTGAAATTGTGTGCCATAATAGTGTCGGAATAGTGTCAAAGGTTTGTTATTAATGATTAACCATTCATCACTAAATCGCTAACAGGTTATCATTAACTTTGCAGTTCATTTAATCAGAATGAGATATGAGATTGTTTACTATTTTGCTGTTGGGCATTGTTTATTCGAATGGGATGTTGACAGCCCAAACGTATCAGGAATATATTGAGAAAAGTTATCAGTACCTGGATAAGGGTGAATTGTTTGCCGCCGAAGAAAGTTTGCGATCGGCTATGCGGTTAGAGCCTGGTAATCCTACCAATTATGCTCTGTTGACCAACCTTGGAACAATACAGCGCCGCCAAGGAAAGAAAGAAGAGGCTATCCTTTCTTATACAGCCGCCCTCAGCAGGCATCCCGACAATGAAACTATCTTAGACAACAGGGCTTCGCTATATGCAGAGATGGGCGAAACAGATAAAGCGATCAATGATTATACCTTACTGTTGTTTCAGAATCCTGTTAATGAAGATGCTCTCTACAGGCGGGGCATTCTTTATCTTGGAAAGAAAGATTTTATCCGTGCCGAACAAGACTTTGACAAGATACTTGAGGTGAATGAAAAAACGGTATACGGACGCTTGGGGCACGCCATTCTGGAAAAGATGCGCGGCAATTATAACGAGAGTGAACGCATTTACAATTACCTCATTGATCAATTACCCCGCGACTGGATACTTTATGAAGGCCGGGCCGACCTTTATTTTATGATGGGTAAGAATGCGCGTGCGCTGGCCGACGTCAACAAAGTTTTTTTAGAAACCGAACCCAGTGCCGCCATGTACGTATTAAGAGGGAAAATTAAATGGTCTCTTTATGAACGGGAGCCAGCCAAAAAGGATTTTCTGAAGGCAAAAGAAATGGGTTATAATCAGGAAATAATAGATGAACTCCTGCTCATGGCCAAGTAATTTGTTTACTTTTGTAGAAATTATCAATCTACAATTGCCACGATCTAGTACTCAATAGCCCTAAGACACGCTTGGGACCAATTAAGGCAAGTGAAGTCGCTTGGTTAGTCAATATCACATTCCCCAATTTTCCCGGTCGAGGTTACGGTAATTGATCGCTTCGGCTACATGATGTCCGGCAATATGTTCGGCACCTTCCAAGTCGGCAATGGTACGGGATACTTTCAGGATACGGTCGTAAGCCCGTGCAGAAAGGTTCAATCGTTCCATGGCTAACTTTAATCTAGACAAACCATCTTTATCCGGTTCAACAAACGTATGCAGCATTTTAGTAGTCATCTGGGCATTGCAATACACACCGGGATATTCTTTAAAACGTTCTTCCTGGATAATACGCGCCTTTATAACACGTTCGCGAACGGCGGCGCTAGACTCAGACGGAGCCCTTTCCGAGATTTTCTCAAACGGGACAGGGGTTATCTCCACCTGTATATCGATCCGGTCTAATAACGGGCCGGAAACGCGATTCATATACTTCTGTACTGAACCCGGCACACATGAACAAGAACGTTCGGGATGATTATAGTATCCGCATGGACAAGGATTCATGGAACTGACTAACATAAACCCTGCCGGATAATCAATGGAAGAACGGGCCCGGGAGATAGTAATCATCCTATCCTCCAAAGGTTGCCGCATCACTTCAAGCACATTCCTGTTAAATTCGGGAAGTTCGTCCAGAAATAAGACTCCATTGTGAGCCAGACTGATTTCTCCCGGCTGGGGAAAAGAGCCTCCTCCTACCATGGCCACATTGGAAATGGTATGATGTGGCGAACGAAAAGGGCGTTGCGCCATAAGGGAAATATCTTTCCCTAGTTTGCCTGCTACCGAATGTATTTTCGTTGTCTCCAATGATTCATGTAGTGTGAGGGGAGGCAAGATAGAAGGAAGCCGTTTGGCAAGCATGGACTTTCCGCTGCCCGGCGGGCCTACCATCAGCAGATTATGCGAACCGGCTGCAGCTACTTCCAACGCACGTTTCACATTTTCCTGTCCCCGAACGTCGGAGAAATCAAACGCATAGGATTCCTGATGGGCATAGAACTCGGCGCGAGTATCAACCCGTGTCGGTTCTTTATGTCGTTTGCCGTCAATAAACTCAAGCACTTCTCGGATATTTTCCATACCATATACATCCAGTCCTTCCACTACGGCTGCTTCGCGGGCATTTTGTACAGGAAGGATAAAGCCCTTAAAACCTGCCTCGCGGGCTTTGATGGCTATCGGCAGGACACCTTTTACCGGCAATAAACTTCCATCAAGAGACAACTCTCCCATGATCATAAATTCATCCAGCCGGGAAGCGTTAATTTGTTCGGCAGCCGCCATAATACCAACCGCAAGAGGCAAATCATATGAAGAGCCTTCTTTACGAATATCTGCCGGCGCCATATTAATAACGATCCGATACCGGGGAAACTTATAGCCATTAACTTGCAAAGCCGAAATAATCCGTTCATGGCTTTCACGTACAGCCACATCCGGCAATCCGACTAAAAAGAATTGAATACCTTTATTACAACTGACCTCTATTGTTATGATTGTCGCGGTGATACCTTGTACGGCTGCGGCATACGATTTTACTAGCATAGTTAACATTTTGGAGGGACAGAGAGAAAGAAATCCGGTTTTTATTCCCTATTTACCGTCTTCTTTTTCCTCGTTCCTGTCTTCATTATTTATAAGTTTTTCCAACGTTTGTTTTACTTCTATTCCATTTTCTGTTTTAAGGATGATTTTTCCTTCTTCATCAATCAGGAAGCAGCGGGGTAAAGCAGTTACATTATACAAATCAATTAACATAGTTGCCTGTCCTGCTGAGTCAGTCACCAAGTTCCATTGGATGCTATCTTTTTTCAATAACTGATGCACCCCTTCCATATCATCATCCAAACTTATCAGAAGTTGTTCCAAATCATCTTTCGAATATAATTTTTCTATTTCATCCAAATACAAATCATCTGTCCGGCACATATCGCACCAGGGAGCTGTAAAGGTAAGTAATAAATACTTATTGGAAAATGAGTCTAAACCAACATGCTGCCCATAGATATTTTTCACTGTAAAATCAGGCGCTTCCGCCCCTAAGGCAGTCCGTTTGGCTCTCACACTGTATTGCTCTAACTCCTTTACCAGATAAAAATCTTTTAACTTAGGATCTAAAGCTATTACTAATTCATCCAACTTACGCGTATCGTCAGGATTTACAAAAAAGGTTTGAATTAATATTACAGACGCCTGTTCACTTGGGTGTTCCTGGATATAAGTTAAAGCTATTTCGCTTAACTGAAGATTCACATTCGTCAATTTGGATGACATGTCATTTCTATCCATAGAATTTGTTCCGCCGCTTCTGTTAAGTCCGGCAAACAAGTCTGTTTGTTCTTTTAACAAAGATGCCATCTTCTTTCGGATAGCAGAAAGTTCATTGTTTAGTTCACCTCCCTTTGCCTGTAGCAAAACCGGATAATAGACATCACCAGTAATCGTAATCTTTACACCCGGTTCTAAGTAAACGGTAAACCACGATGATTTATTTTCAAAGAAAAGTGTTGCCTGATTAAAGCCTTCTTGAAGTTGATTTATTTTAAATTGTCCTGGTTTTTCACAAATAATGGTATCTACTAAACTGCGATTCTCCGATTCAAAAACAATATAAATAATCTGATCTTCCAGATTATCAAGTTTCCCTTCAATCCGGTAAACGACATCTCCACCACACGAAGACAGAAATAGTATTACGCTTATTATCAGAAGAATTTTCTTCATTTTACACCATCAAACTTCCCACATACAACAAATATGCGGGTTAAAGATAATAATACTTTTTAATATCCCTTTGTATTTAGTAAGATTTTTACCTCCAACCCACCCTCTTTAGGGAGTTGGGGAGCAAAAAATAGAGACAAAGCACCGCCTTGTCTCTATCATATACTGCAATATAACTCTGTCAATTACAATTTCGGGCCAGCCGCAACAAGAGATTTACCAAGATCGTTTCCTGTGAATTTCTTAAAGTTATTGATAAAGCGATTTGCCAAATCTTCAGCTTTTGTTGTCCACTGAGAAGCATCAGCATATGTATCACGAGGATCAAGAATCTTAGGATCTACACCCGGTAATGCTGTTGGAACAACAAAGTTAAAATAAGGAATTGTTTTGGTAGGAGCTGTATTGATAGAACCATCTAAGATAGCATCAATGATACCACGTGTATCTTTGATAGAGATACGTTTGCCACTACCATTCCAACCTGTATTTACCAAATAAGCTTTAGCACCTGATTTGTTCATTTTCTTAACTAATTCTTCTCCATATTTTGTTGGGTGCAATGAAAGGAATGCAGCGCCAAAACAAGCAGAGAAAGTAGGAGTTGGTTCGGTGATACCACGTTCCGTACCTGCTAATTTAGCCGTGAAACCGGAAAGGAAGTAATACTGAGTTTGTTCGGGAGTTAAAATAGAAACCGGAGGCAATACGCCGAAAGCATCTGCAGAAAGGAAGATTACCTTTTCGGCAGGGCCGGCTTTAGATACCGGTTTAACAATGTTCTTAATATGATTAATCGGATAAGAAACACGTGTGTTTTCTGTTACACTCTTATCGCTGAAGTCAATCTTTCCATTAGCATCAACCGTTACATTTTCTAATAAAGCATCACGTCTGATGGCATTATAGATATCCGGTTCGCTATCTTTATCCAAGTTGATAACTTTCGCATAGCAACCTCCTTCGAAGTTGAATACGCCTTCGTCATCCCATCCGTGTTCATCATCGCCAATCAACAAACGTTTCGGATCTGTAGAAAGCGTTGTTTTCCCAGTTCCCGACAAACCGAAGAAGATAGCTGTATTCTTACCTTGCATGTCTGTGTTAGCAGAGCAGTGCATGGAAGCCATTCCATTAAGCGGCAACAGATAGTTCATATAAGAGAACATACCTTTCTTCATTTCACCACCATACCAGGTATTCAGGATTACCTGTATTTTTTCAGTCAGATTGAATACTACGGCAGTTTCAGAGTTCAATCCTAATTCTTTATAGTTATCAACTTTTGCTTTTGAAGCATTCATGATAACGAAATCAGGTTCTCCGAAGTCAGCTAATTCTTCAGCCGTAGGACGGATAAACATATTCGTTACAAAATGAGCCTGCCATGCTACTTCCATAATAAAACGAAGTTTCAGGCGTGAATTTTCATTAGCACCGCAAAAAGCATCCACAACGAACAATCTTTTTCCTGAGAGTTGTTTTGTAGCTAAATCTTTTACAGCAGCCCAGCATGTAGCGTCTACCGGTTTGTTATCGTTTTTATATTCGTCGGAAGTCCACCATACAGTATTTTCGCTGGTTCCATCCTTTACAAAGAATTTATCTTTAGGAGAACGACCGGTATAAACACCTGTCATTACATTTACAGCGCCCAGTTCAGTCACCTGGCCTTTTTCGAAACCTTCCAAACCTGGTTTCGTTTCTTCGTTGAATAACACGTCAAAAGACGGATTATACACGACTTCGGTTACACCCGTAATCCCGTACTTACTTAAATCTAAATTAGCCATCTTGTAATTAAAATTAAAATTGATTTATAATAACCTATATTTTCTCTGCCTCGATTTCAATAAGCCCTTTAAAGACCCTTGTAAACCATGTTGCAAAAGTAATATTATTTTTCTATTATCAAATGCCTATTACGGAAATTTTTCAGTAATAAATCCCTTTACTACGTACTTTGCATCCACATCGTTCCACTTTCCACCAAGCCCCAAAGACCCTCTCCCCATGCGGAAAGCAGGGTGAAACGAGGTGCTTTCACCCATTACTTTTCCTTTCACCCTCCTCCGATTACTCCATTTACTATCGTTGCCGTACCATTTATCGAGTAGGCAAAGGGAGTTTCACCCTAAGCCTCTCACAGAACCGTACGTGAAAGTCTCCCTTCATACGGCTCTTCTTATTCAGTCAAACTGCCTGTCCTTGGTTTCGTTTTCGATTTCTCGGGCTGGCAGTTGGTTTGACTCCCCAAGACCAATGAG
>JAISDJ010000315.1 GCA_031264865.1 Tannerellaceae bacterium
CCTTCCGCAATTAATCTATCCTTTATATAAACTGAGGCGGAAACCAATGTGATATCAAAAATATCCTGTTCTACTTTCAGAATGGTATGTAATTCATCGCTTGCTTTAGGTAGGGAATAAAAATTCATCTTATCTACCGAACCAATAAACCCTACCGGAATGGATTCTTTATGAACCGAGCAAAGGTAACCTATCCGCACAGCCCCCGATTGGGCAATATGTTCTGTGATTCCACATTCGTCAAAGATTCCATCATGGAAAAACAGATTCGATTCCTCTATTGTCAATCCAGTGTAAGAACCGTTTTCATCCATACCATAGAAACAATCTACCATCACAAACGGAGCCCGTTGCGGAATAAGGGATACTACCTCATCACCCTTTAATAAAGGCAGGCCTGAAAACGGTGTTGACGACTGTTCTTCCATCTTATTTTAATTTACACTGCATGATACAATGCCCTAATCCGAGTTCATCATACATCTGTTCGACCACTAACCCGGCCTCTTCAACCAGCCGTTTCATATCTTCCGAATAATACATTTTACTGTTTCCATTAGCCATACCGGCAAAATAGAGACTGATTTGCGCCAGGCAATACGAGGCAGTTTCAAAACGTTGGCGATCCCAAAATGTTTCCATAATATAAAGTCGTGTATCAGCCGACATAGACCGGGCGGCACGTGAGAGGATATTCAATACTTCTTCTTCCGAAAAACAATCCAGGAACTGACTCATCCATATAGCATCGAAGGGCGAAGGGAAAACCGTCTCCTTATCCAGCAGGTTAGCCGGATAAGCATGAATCCGTTCAGCACCTTCTTCTCCCTGTATCTGTTCGCGCATCATAGTTATCTGTTGGGGCAGATCCATAATCGTAACTTCTACCTCCTGGTTGTATGCTACGCATTGTAAAGCCCATCGTCCGGTATTTCCACCTACATCCAACAAAGTACGCACAGGATTGGAAAAGACGATTTCGAGCGCCTGCCGGAATGAATGATCCGAATAAAAATGATCGAAGGCAAACCAACTTTTCTTTACCTGTTCAGGCAGGCTGGAAAGTCCTTCGTAGATGGTTGACCATTCGCCGAATACACTCAATCCTTCCGGTTTACCTTCTTTCAGGGATTCTTCTAACCGAAAAAGACCCAGATAATTGACATCGTGATTAAAATCCATATTGACACGTGCCATTTCGTCGGTCAACAAAAACCATCCGACTTTGGCCAAATGGAAGCGTTCTTCTTTCAACAAAAGGGTACCGATGGTCAGGGAAGATTCCAGTAATACCTGTATGGCATACCGGGATAAACCACTCTTCTCCGTAATCTCCTCCAATGTTAATCCGCCGGAAGCATTCCGAAGCATATCAAATATTCCGAATTTCAGCATCAAACGTGATACCTGAAAGGCCACAGGGCCAAAAGCAATCTCTTGTGCCAGCCGTTGGGCTTGCATTGCCGTAAAACGTTCTTTCCCGTATATTTCTTTTTGTGGCGACGATAATTTCATACTTGCTTGTGTTGTTTCCAAAAATCATAATAATTGAACCATTGTTCCGGATAGTTGCGGATGATGGTTTCCAACGCTTTTATATATTGTCCGAGTATAGCCTCTTCCGGTTTCTTCCCCTTCCCTTTCTCAACCGGCTCTGCCAATACAAAGTTAAAAGAATATCGCATTCCTTTCTCACGCATGGCAAAATAAAAAATCACCGGAACATCCAAACGGGAGGCTAACAAATAAGGGCCGGCAGGGAAAAAAGCCTCTTTACCCATAAAGAAAGCAGACAACGTCTGTGTTCCTTTTGCAAAACGGTCTCCTTGAAAACAAACATATTCATTCCGGTTCAAGGCATCACTGATACGAAAAACATGGGTAAGGTTGTCTTCGTTTACCGGAATAACCTTATAGTGGGATTCATCTCTATGCTTAGCCAGCAAGTCCTTGATCTTTTGGTATTCCGCATCAAACATAACGATGTTCATCTTCTTCCCGTAATCATTGAAAAAAGGAGCGCCGATTTCCCAGTTCCCTACATGGGCGCCGATCAGAATCACTCCTTGTTGGCCATTCAGTATATCTAAGAAATCTTCGTAGTTTTCTCCGAAATCAAAATGATAAGAATGAACCTGTCCCAAACCAATAGCAACCTTATCGATAAGGGTTTGCCCTAAACGATAGTAGTTAAGAAACAAGAAGCCCACCGACCGGAAATATCCGTAATGAAGTATGTTTCGTGCATAACGCCAAGTGGCGCAAGTAGCTTTAGGCGCAAAAGGGATAAAATAAACAACTACCAGACAGAGAAAAGCATAAGCAACCTTTATTCCCAATAAACGGATCAGAAGAATAAAGAAACCATACCCAAAAGTACCCCCTCTGGTATGACCTTTCCAATCCCCTTGTTTATTTTGATTCATTCACGCGAGAATCAATAAAATCATAGAAGTCCTGAAAGGTGACAATACCGGCAAAATCCTGCGCTTTCAGGGTTAATCCAAAGTTTTGTTCGATAAGAACAACCATGTCTACCAAATCCAGACTGTCCAGTTCCAGTGTCTGCATAAGAGGTGCATCCGGCCGGATCAACTCTTTGTCGATTTCAAATTCTTCCGATAGTTTTTCGTTTATTTTGTCTATCAATTCTGTGTTTGCCATTTTATTCTATTATATATCAAATTTCTTTATAATCAGGGTTGAGTTTGTACCGCCAAAACCGAACGAGTTAGAGAGGAAAATGTTGAAATCTGTCTGAACGGTTTGTGTAGGTATATTTAATAAAGCCGAAACTTCATCCGGCTCTTCAAAATTAATGTTTGGGGCAATAAAGCCATTCTGCATCATCAGCATAGAGTAAACGATTTCACTGGCTCCCGCCATCCACATCTCATGCCCTGTCATAGACTTCGTGGAGGCTACATATGGACGAGCTTCTCCCAGTAATTCCAATATAGCCTTAGCTTCGTTCAAATCACCCACGAGAGTAGACGTTGCATGAGCATTAATATATTGTATATCCCGTACCTGTAGGCCGGAATCTTTCAAAGCCATCTTTAATGAGCGACGCGGACCGTCTACATTAGGAACGGAAAGATGATCGCCATTAGAAGAGAAACCATATCCTGCAACTTCTGCCAGGATCGTTGCTCCTCTCCGCTTAGCCGATTCATAACTTTCCAGAATCAGGGTAGCAGCCCCACCGCTGGGAACCAATCCGTCACGGCTTTTATCAAATGGGCGAGAAGCCTTCTGTGGTTCGTCTTCCCGTATAGAAAAGGCGGATAATCCATCGAAACTTCCTACGGAATACATATTTACTTCCTGAGCTCCACCACATACAATACAATCCTGTAAACCCGAACGTATCATCAGGTAAGCCATTCCTATTGCATGCGAACCGCTGGCACAGGCGCCGGATACGGTAAAATTTATTCCGCGCAATTTGAAAATAACAGAAAGATTCATGGTAACTGTCGAATTCATACTTTGGAATATGGAGCCCGAACCCACCAATGTTGTATTTCGTTTCTCACGGATTATGTCAACTGCCTGTATAACCGGTTCCGCACTACTATCGTTTCCGTACAGGATACCTACTTCGTTTTGTATCAAATAGTCTTCATCCATTCCTGCCTGTTCAAAAGCTTCCGCAGTTGCCAGATAGGCATATTGTCCCTGCTCGGAAAGGCCGATTCGTTTTTTACGATCCAATACGCCTTTCAAGTCCGGTTGTTCAACCAGGCCGGTCAATCCCGAACGATAGCCCATTTCCTTACGGGTCTTATCCAAAATGATACCGGACTTCCCGGCGTATAACGACTTCTTTACATCTTCCAGATTTGTCCCGATGCAAGAATAAATCCCCATACCTGTGATAACAACTCTATTCATATCTTATGTGTACAATCCTCCATTGATAGAGATTATTTCACCGGTAATATAGGATGCAGCAGGGGATACAAGAAACCCTACCAACTCCGCCACTTCTTCCGGTTCGCCAAAACGACCTACCGGAATCTGTTTTTTCAATTCACTTTCATTCAGGCCGGTCGTCATATCGGTACGGATAAAACCGGGAGCCACAGCATTGACGGTCAATCCTTTCTTTGCCGTCTCTTGGGCAAGAGCTTTCGTTGCGGCAATCAATCCTCCTTTGGCTGCCGAATAATTCACTTGTCCGGGCATTCCTTTAATCCCCGAAAGAGAAACTATATTGATAATACGGCCAAAACGTTTGATTTGCATGTTTTTTAATAAAGGTTGAGTTACATTGTAGAATCCATTCAAGCTGATGTCTAATACCTGTCGCCATTCATCACCGGGCATCCAGAGCATCAGGTTATCTTTACGGATACCGGCATTGTTAATCAACACCTCAATATATTCATCCGGGTGGATATTCATCCAATCGGATAAAGCAGTCGACACAGCTTCTTCATCCGCCACATCGAATTTCATCCGTTCGCCGTCGGAACCTTTTTCACGGATTCGTTGCAATGTGGTCTCTGCTTCCTTATCGTTATTTTGATAGTTCACCAGTATATGATAACCCATTTCCGCCAGCTTTACACTAACAGCCCGTCCGATACCACGGCTACCACCTGTTACTAATGCATATTTCATTTTATATTTCTATCTCCTTCCTTTTCAAATAAGCTATTACAGCTTCTATCTCTTTATATTTTGGCATATCTTCCACAAAGGTAGGAAAAAACTCTCTGATTTCAGTATATATCTGTTGTGTGCGGGGAGCTAATCGTCCTTGTATCTTTAGGCAATCTACTGCCTGGACAATCGCCATAAAGTGGATAGCCAATACCTGGAATGAATTCTCTATAACCGTTTTTGCCAACAGAGCGGAGTTAGTTCCCATACTCACGATATCCTGATTATCATTATTGTTCGGAATGCTATGTACATACATCGGGTTGGAGAGTGTCTGACATTCTGCCGTAGTAGACGTAGCGGTAAACTGAGCAGCCTGCAGCCCATAGTTCAACCCCAACACACCCATATTCAAGAAGGGTGGCAGGATACCGTTAATACGGTCGTGACACAAATAATTCAATTGGCGTTCGGCCAGCATGGTTAGTTTGGTGACAGCTATCTTTAATTTATCCATCTCAAAAGAGACATAGTCTCCATGAAAATTACCACCGTGATACACGTTTTTGGTTTCCGGATCAACAATCGGATTATCGCAAGCCGAGTTCAACTCATTGATCAGTACTTTTTCCGCATTTTCCAATTCATCCCATACCGGGCCTACTATCTGCGGAACACACCGAAGCGAATAGTAAGGCTGTACCTTATGTTCAAATATCCGCTCGTTATTCTTCCCAAATAATTCATTCTCACGTTTCCGTACAGAAGTACTTCCTTCAATCCAGAAACGCATCATCTCTGCAACCTTTCGTTGTCCTTCATGATTTTTTGCCCCATTCAGTACATCAGACATAAAATCGTCGTAAGAAGAAGCTATCTCGTTCATCATAACAGAAGCAATTACTCCCCATGTCAACAACCGTTTGGCATAAATCAGGTTCACTAGTCCTATCCCGGTCATAACCGAGGTTCCATTTGTAACGGAAAGTCCTTCCCGGATATATATCTCAAATGGTTTCAGTCTGTTCTCCTCCAGCACTTCGGCACTTGCACGTAGTTTGCCCTCATAAAAAACCTCCCCTTCTCCAATCAGTGTAAGCGCTATATGGGCTAATTGAACCAGATCACCACTAGCTCCCACGCTACCATGTTCCGGAATATAAGGGATTATATCTCTATTGATAAACTCCGTCAGTAGCCGGACAATATCCGCATGCACACCGGAATATCCTTGCAGAAAAGTTATCAACCGGGCAATCATGGCTGCTTTCACATACAACGGCGGCAAAGGAGAACCAGCTCCCGTTGCATGGCTACGAATAATATTATACTGTAGCCGGCGAAGGGAATCATCGTCTATCCTATACTGTGCCATTGGTCCGAATCCTGTATTGATACCATAAATTACTTTATCCCTCGAAAAGTCTTTCAAAAAAGAATAACAAGACGTTATTTTCGATAAAATATCTTCCGATAGTACCAATTTTCCCTCTTCCAATAACAAAACTTTAATCTCTTCTAAACTCAGTTTTGTATCAGACTGAATTATGATGTTCTTGAGCATATCTTCATTTATATCTTTCCGGAAAATTTGCACAAAAATAGAAATTTTGATCCAGTTGACAAAAATACCCTACTGCATACAAGATAAACACATCTGATTTTTCCCAATTTAAACAAATGCCAATATTCTATCTAAATTGAATCTGTTTAAATTCTATTCAACAATAATTTTATAGAAGTGATAAAGAACTTACAAAATAAAATAAAAATCAATGTCATTTAGCTAAGGAAATAATATTATCTTCTTGATAATAAAATAAAGATCATTCATACTCTGAAAATACTTATTATATATGATTATCAATATTAACAATATTACGATCAAAGGTAATTATTACGTTCGGAAATCACCTGAAAAAACCATTATGATCCTTTTAGTAAATCATTATAATGATTTTGTAAAATCATTGTAATGACTTTGTGAAATGATTATAATGGTTTACTCAAGACAATACAATGATTTTTTGCTGAAATACAACTGTGAATTTTCACGGATAAGATAGACCCGGTATGGATTAGTAGAACTCAATACCGACTTTAGCAGTAATCCCACCAAGCGACTCAAGCACGAATTCATCTATATCAGCTTGGAAGGTGTATCCTATACTGAGGTTTAGACCAACACCAGGTTGTATAACCGATTTTAAATCTTCCTCTTCCTCAATTATCTCTCTTGTTGCATTTCTAGTGAAATAAATCACTTTTAATCATTTTGATGTGGGTTGCTCTATATTCTTTTAAGAGACTCGCTTATAAATCCCGGATTTTTATCTAAGTTTGCACCATTGCAGCCTGTCGGTCTGCCGCTCAATTAAATATTGGGAGGAAAGTCCGGGCAACACAGAGCACCATACTTCCTAACGGGAAGCTGTCTGCAAAGGCAGAGTAATGTAACAGAAAATAACCGTTCCGCTTGCGGAATAAGGGTGAAAAGGTGAGGTAAGAGCTCACCGGATAGTATAGCAATATACTATGCCGTATGTCTTATGGGTTGTAAGGTCATGTATACCGGCGTATGTAGGATGGCTCGTCCGATGCCGGGGGGTAGACCGCTGGAGCTTACCGGTGACGGTAAGCCAAGATAAATGGCAGACACTTTTCCCTTCTGGTGAAAGTACAGAACCCGGCTTACAGACAGGCTGCAATTTTATTTAACGATTATGGGAAAAAAGGAAGACAATAAATCAATTATCGAACAAATCAGTTCTTTTATCAGAGCAACGATACACTTCATTACCTATGATATCTGGCGAATCACGGGCAACGAGGTCAGCGGATTAAAAAGTATCTATATAAATACGATTAAAACAATTATATTGGCTATCCGCGGCTTCCAGTCGGAAAATCTTCAAGTCCAAGCCTCTGCCCTCACTTACAGCACATTGTTATCCATTGTTCCTTTATTAGCTATCATTGTTGGTATTGCTAAAGGATTTGGGTTTCAGGGGTCTGTACATCAACAGTTAATGGATTATTTCCCCGGTCACGAAGCGGAAATCAACAAAGCGCTGGAGTTTGTAGAAAGCTATCTTTCCCAGGCACAGGGAGGAGTAATTATAGGTATTGGCCTTATCGTATTATTTTATACGGTGATAAACCTGATTTCTTCTATTGAAGATACATTCAATGCTATTTGGCAGAATACCAAAGCCCGCCCCTGGCGACGTAAAATCGTTGGTTATATGGCGCTTTTTCTTATTTTGCCTATATTAATGACGGCATCAAGTGGCTTTTCGTTATTCATATCAACCTTACAAAATACATTTTTAAGCGAATATGTTTTTTTCACCCCTATGGTAGAGGGCATATTAGCCGTAGCGCCATTTATTATAGCTTCTGTGGCGTTTACTGTTATCTATATTTTATTACCCAATACAAAAGTGAATTTTTTAAACGGTTTGATACCCGGAGTTATAGCCGGTTTTGCTTTCCAACTATTTCAGATGTTATATATAAGCGGTATGATATGGGTTAGTAAATACAATGCTATCTATGGTAGTTTTGCCGCCTTGCCTTTACTATTGCTCTGGCTACAACTATCATGGTTAATTTGTTTATTCGGCGCGGAACTCTCTTATGCTTCTCAAAATGTAAAGAAATTTAGTTTTGAAAGAGATAGCCGGAATATCAGCCGGAGATATAAAGACTTTCTTACTCTATTGATTGCTTCACTCATTATCAAACGATTTACCGATGGTGAAAAGCCTTACACGGCAGACGAACTATCCGACTCTTACAAAATACCTTTACGAATCACCACCCAGATACTTTATCTGCTTACGGAACTAAATATCATTATTGAAGTAATTTACGACGACGATGAACGCATTGTATACTATCAACCGGCTATTGATATTAACAAAATCAGTGTAGGCCTGCTACTTTCCAAAATGGACGAGTATGGTTCTGAAAACTTCAAAGTAGATACAAGCGTCCTGTTCAATAGCGAATGGCAAGCCATCCTGAAAACCCGTCGGGACATGCTCGCCGCAAACAGTAAACTATTATTGAAAGATTTATAAAACAGCCATCCTTTCAATAGTTGTTATAGCTAATTACCTTACCGGCTTCTTTGCGTTTCTTAGGGCGGTCTTTTTGGATGGAGTAACCGATGATGATATCTAATAAAATCTTTTTGCTGGAAGGGATATTCAACAGTTTACGCATTTTATCTTCGTCAAACCAACCCAGTATACAACTGCCTAAACCTTCATCTTCCGCCGCTAAACAAATATGGGCGGCGGCAATACCAAAATCCACTAAAGCAAAGCTTTTATCTTTTACCCAGCCTCCAAAACCGGAAGTAAAATTAACTTTCTCTTCTACAATAATAATATGTACAGGCGCTTGTTTGGTAAAATGATTTAAACCAAGGATACGGGTTGATGTCGCATCAGCCACTTTATTTTTTAATTCCGGTTCGTCTACAATTATGAAATGCCATGGTTGAGCATTACAGGCAGAAGGAGACATACGAGCAGCTTCCAGTATCCTTTCTATCTTTTCTTGTTCCACCGGACGGGACGAGTCAAATGCACGGTCACTTTGCCGTTGTAAAGCCAATGATAGGAAATTTTCCATTAATTAAACTGCATCATTTTACTGATATACTTTCCAACGATATCAAATTCCAGGTTTACAACGGTTCCTTTCCCTATTTGTCCGAAGTTGGTCATATCATGCGTGAAAGGAATTATCGCCACCTGAAAGCTATTATTCTGCGAATTAACTACGGTAAGGCTTACGCCGTTTACACAGACAGAGCCTTTCTCTACGGTAATATACCCTTGTTTGGCCATTTCCGTATTAAATTCGTATTCAAACGTATAATACCAACTGCCGGCGGCTTCTTCCACTTGGGTACAAATAGCTGTTTGGTCTACGTGCCCCTGAACAATATGTCCGTCCAGCCGCCCGTTCATCAGCATGCTACGTTCCAGATTCACCTTATCGCCTACTTTAAGTAAGCCCAGATTGGAACGTTCCAATGTTTCTTTAATGGCCGTTACCGTATAGGTATCCCCTTCAATATTCACAACAGTCAGACAAACACCATTGTGAGATACACTTTGATCTATCTTCAATTCGTTCACAAAGGAGCATTTCATTGTGATATGGATATTACCTTTATCCTGCTTCACTGCAACTACCAGAGCTGCTTCTTCTATAATTCCCGAAAACATATCCTGCTATTTAATTATTTCAAAGGTCAAAGATACGGATTATTTACAAAATAAAAATGGGTGATTGAAGCAACCACCCATTCATAATTTATCAATAACTAACTATATTAGTTCTTGTTTTGTTCCAATTTCAATGTTATCGTAGGTTGGTCGCATACTTCAGTCGGGCCGAAATATTGGATTGGGCCGGAGTATACATAGTCTGTAGTCAATGCCCAGGTATCACGGTTGGCTGCAAATTCTTTGAATGGAGCGCCGTCTAATTTAACCAATGCCTTTTGGATAACTGGTTTTAAATGTCCGTGACGTTTTTCCATATTCAGCATCATAGTAATAGGTATACCACCGGCAATCCATTTATCGGCCGGAGCTGTTGTATTGCGAACAGACGACATATAACCTGTTTTTCCCGCCGCAATCAGGCAAGAAGCTGTAAAACCTAACGAATAGCAATAATCAGCATCATAATTAGAAGGAGCAGCGCAACGACCTTCATAGCCGAAGAAGTGCATCTGTGCAGCAAACTTACCCTCATATTTGCCGGCGTCTTTCCATTCGGCTAAACGGGTAGCAACCATTTCCGCCAATAGTTTTTCCGTTTCAATTAATGAAACTTGCACGTTTCCATGAGGGTCGCGGTCTAAAGTCAACTGACGGGCAACACCTTCCGGAAGGCTGGCATATAACTCCGAATTTTCTTTTGTTAGTTTACTGATGATATAATTCCGTTGTTCGGAACGCTTGATTAATCTAAATTCCGATTCATTTTTAGCAAGGAAATCATTCAATTCGGCAATAAGACGTTTCATTGCCGGAATAAATTCTACCAAACCTTCCGGAATCAATACGGTACCGAAATTCTTGCCTTGTTCGGCGCGTAAAGCCACTGTTTTGGCAATTTGGTTAATAACATCGTCTAATGTTAGATCCAATGCTTCAACTTCCTCCGAAACAATACATACATTCGGATGCGTTTGCAAAGCACATTCCAAAGCGATATGTGATGCCGAACGTCCCATTAATTTTATAAAGTGCCAGTACTTCTGTGCGGAATTACAGTCTCTTTGTATATTACCGATTACTTCCGAATACACTTTACAAGCCGTGTCAAAACCAAAGGATGTTTCAATCTGTTCGTTTTTCAAGTCGCCATCGATTGTTTTTGGGCAACCGATTACTTGTACACCTGCATTCGTTGCCGCATAATATTCGGCAAGTACACAAGCGTTTGTATTGGAATCATCACCTCCAATAATAACCAATGCTTTGATTTCAAGTTCTTTTAATATTTCCAAGCCTTTATCAAACTGCCCTGGGTACTCTAATTTATCGCGCCCCGAACCAATCATATCAAAACCGCCGGTGTTGCGATATTCATCAATGATATCAGCCGTTAGTTCTTTATATTTATGATTTATCAAACCACCGGGGCCAAGTATAAATCCAAATAAACGCGAATTTTTATTAATTTTCTTAATCCCGTCGAAAAGGCCGGCAATTACATTATGTCCGCCAGGAGCTTGTCCGCCGGAAAGAATTACGCCTACATTAACAGGCGGCATACTTTTCACTTCATTATTCTTTTCAAAAGTTACGACAGGTAGTCCGTATGTATTCGGAAATAAACTCTTTATTTCATCCTGATCGGCTACAGATTGGGTATACTCGCCATCAACAGCTTTTACGTTGCTTTTTAACGCAGCAGGTACTTTAGGTTTGTACGTTGCCCTTTCAATTTGTAATGCACTTTTAGTCATTTCTGTTCAAATTAATATGATTGTAGATGTTATTAACCTCATAGTGTTCATAAGCAGCGCAAATATCGGGTTTTTTCTTTAAAAATAAAAGGACGAGTTGCTATTAATGAGTATCCGCTTATTCAGATTTCATAAGTAAGCCTCACTACTTTGTCATTCGTACATATGTATTATAGTATTGGTAAAACCTCTCTTTTACTAGAATCCGTAAAAGGACAAAAATATCTTTACTTATTTATTTCCCGCAAAAGCGAATCGCTTCGGGTTCCATCTATTCAATGATGATGAGAATCTTTGAGAATAGGAAAGAGCCATTATTCGGACGCCTTATCTCAAAAATAACTTTACAGCCTTTTGCTGTTCGTGTGATAAAAGAGTTCCTAAATACATTGATTTGCTGATGGAATCAGGAGCCATAACAAAGAATAAGATGCTGGATAAGATTACAAGCCTTGATTCTCCTTTTATTGGAGAGGGAAAAGAATTGCTTATCTCTGAGTTTGGGAAAGAATACGGCACTTATTTTTCTATTCTGCAATTAATTGCTTCCGGGAAAACGTCTCAAAGTGAGATAGATTCCATTATTGGTAAAAATACAGGAGCTTACCTTGTGAACTTAGAAAAAGAATATTCGTTAATCATACGAAACAAACCTTTGTTCTCCAAGCCGGAAAACCCGTTGGAGCCTGCATGATAATTATCTCCGTTTCTGGTTCCGGTTTATTTTCCCGAACCAGCCATTAATTGAAATGGGAAAATACGAACTACTCTGGGAATGTATAGACAAGGACTATGAGCAGTACAGCGGTTTACTCCTGGAAAAATACTTTCGTACTAAAATGGCGGAAGAAGAAAGAATAACTGCTATCGGCAGCTATTGGGATAACAAAGGTTTGAACGAAATAGACCTGATTGCCTTGAATGATTTAGATAAAACCGCTATTGTGGCTGAAGTAAAGCGTAACCCGAAGAAAATTGATTTGAGTTTACTCCAAACAAAAGCTGATTCAATAAAAAAAGAGCTTGCCAAATACAAAGTTGAATTGAGAGGATTATCCCTGAACGATATGTAAAACGGAAAAAAATTGTGAAAAAGATTATTCTGTTTTATTTAAACCAAAATATGAAGACTTTTAGCTACATTCGCAACAATAAATAATAGTATCTGTTATTATTAAATTAAAAAGGAATATTTACTAATAAAAATTGAATTCGATTATGAAGAAGGGAGTTTTCATGGCCTTATGCGCCTTTTTGTTAATTGCATGTGGCAAGCAATCAGGATATGTAATAACCGGAACAGTAGACAATGCCGACTTGAATGGCAAAACGGTTTATTTATATGAATATGGCATTAAAGATGGTGACGCTTTAAATAATGCTATCATTGAAAATGGGAAATTTACAATCAAAGGAGATCAGGCAACGCCTCTTTTATGTGTAATACGTTTTAATGAAGAGGTAGCGGAACCTAAATATGTCAATACAGGAGAAAACGCTCCTTATACAGCCACTTTTGTGCTCGAAAACGGTAAGTTAAAAATAGACTTATCTGAAAATCCCGCCGTAACGGGAACTCCCGAAAATGATGCATTGGCATCTTTTCAGAAAGAAATGAAGCAACTTCGTTCTTCTATGGAACAGATTATACAAGATATGAACTCGGAAGATGGAGCAATAGCCGATGCGGCTGAAAAAAAATATGATGAGATAGAAGGCAAGGTAGCTGAAGCCGTTAAGACGTATATACAAAATAATCCCGACAAATTGACTTCTGCCAAGCTTTTATATGATTTTCGTTATAACCTGGATGAAGATACCCGTCGTAATATTATCGGTAAAGCAGGAGATACGTTTAAATCGGTCGTAGGTATTAACAAAATGATTGATCATCTGGCTGTATTAGAAAAAGTAGGTATTGGTAAGACATTCACTGATTTTGAAATGAAAACTCCCGAAGGGGAAGCTATCAAACTATCTGATAATGTAGGAAAGGGTAAAGTTACACTGATTGATTTTTGGGCGTCATGGTGTCCTCCATGCCGGAAAGATATACCGCATCTAGTAGAATTATATAAACAATATAAAGATAACGGTTTTGAAATCGTTGGTGTATCATTAGACCGTACCAACGATGCCTGGATAAAAGGTATCACGGAATTGAATATCACCTGGCCGCAAATGTCCGACCTTAAATACTGGCAAAGTGAAGGTGCCGCTTTATATGGTGTAAACAGTATACCTCACACTGTATTAGTAGATAAAGACGGTATTATCATTGCAAAAAATGTACGGGGTGAAGCATTAGACGCTAAGTTGGCGGAAGTTTTAAAATAAAGAAAACAAATACGCAATCCTATGACAAAAGGTTTGAAGAAGGCGCTCATTGCAGTGGGCGCCCTATTGGTTGTTATTATCGGATTAATGATTTGCATACCGTTTTTATTTAAGGATACCATTAAGACTGCAGTTGTAAAGATTGTAAATCAACAGGTAAACGCAACTGTTGACATAGGTGATTTCGGCTTGAGCTTATTTAAAAACTTTCCGAATGCCACGCTCTCTTTATATGATGTGACGGTAGCTGGTGCTGGCGATTTTGAAAAAGATACGTTATTACAGGCGAAAGCGGCCAACCTCACTATTAACTTATATAGTTTATTTGACGGTAATTATGAAGTTTCCAGTATTAATTTAGACCGTGTAAGCGTAAGCGCGAAAGTAATAGTTAACGGACAAGCGAACTGGGATATTATAAAAGAGAGTGCCTCTACAACTGATGAGGCAGAGAATGATACGCCTTTCCATTTAAGCCTGAATAAAATAACGGTTAAAGATTGTAATATTACTTATCAGGATGATGTTTCGAAGATGAAAGCGTCCCTGACTAAATGGAATGGTGATTTATCCGGCGACTTTTCGGCTTCACAAACAACCTTGCGTACCGGTAGTACGATTGATGAAATAACAGTTGTGATGGACGATATCCCTTATCTCAATAAAGTAAAGGCTGTGGCAAATGCCGAAATCAGCGCCGACCTAGATCAGATGAAGTTTACTTTTACCCACAGCCAACTGCAAATAAATGAACTAAAAGTATCCATCGAAGGCTCTTTTGCAATGCCAAGCGACGATAGTATGGATTTAGATTTAAAACTGAATGCACCCGGAACACAATTTAAAGACATCCTGTCATTGATACCAGCCATGTACACGGCCGATTTTAAAGAGGTAAAAACTTCCGGTACAGCGTCTCTCAATGGATACGTAAAAGGTATCATGAAAGGAGAAAGCTATCCCGCTTTCGATATGAAGATGAACGTTAGTAACGCGATGTTCCAATATCCCTCCTTACCCAAGTCGGTAGATAATATTAACCTGCATATCGCTTTACAAAGTAAAGGAGGTTCTTTGAATAATACGGTGGTGGATATAAGTAACTTCAGCTTCACATTGGGAGGCAACCCGTTTACCGGTAATCTGCATGTAACAACCCCGATAACCGATCCGAATCTGAAAATGTACGCCAACGGAACAATCGACCTCGGCATGGTTAAAGACGTCTACCCCTTAGAAACAGGAACAGAATTAAACGGTAAAATCGAAGCCGATCTGAATCTTGCTACCCGCATGTCGGATATAGAAAAAGAACAGTATGAAAATATATCGGCTTCAGGGACGCTGAAAGTGAACGAGATGGTATATAAATCAAGTGAAATGCAGGATGTACTGATCCATCAGGCAAGCCTTGAATTCACGCCTCGTTACGTAAACCTGGCTTCATTACATATAAATATTGGTAAGAATGATTTATCTGCTACCGGACGTTTAGAAAACTTTATTGCCTACATGCTTAAAGACCAAACAATAAAAGGAGAGCTGAACATTCAATCGACGTATCTGAATGCGAATGATTTTCTGGGCGATGCCGAAACCATCCCATCAGAAACTACCTCGCCCGACAGTACGGCAACAGCTTCATCGGACCATTTCATTATTCCTAAGAATGTAGACTTTGCACTAAATGCTTCACTGAAAGAAATTGTGTACGATAAAATAACGATTTCCGATATGGCAGGGAATATGTCGGTAAAAGACGGCGTACTAAAACTAAATGATGTAAGCGCCAATGCATTGGGTGGGACATGTAAAGTAAATGGTTCGTATGATACATCCGACCCGCAAAAGCCAAAGGTAAATTTCGGTTTGAACTTATCAAAAGTTTCTTTTGCCGAGACATTCAGATCAGTAGAATCTATCCAGAAATTTGCTCCTGTCTTCGAAAATCTGATTGGTTCATATTCCATGAACCTCAATTTTAATACATCGCTTGGTGAATCTATCCTGCAAACATTGGCACACCTCACAGGAAACGGAGCTTTACAAACCAGTGATGTAAAAGTAGAAAATATAACCGCCATGAATGCTTTATCCTCTACCTTAAAGACAGATGCGCTTAAATCATTTTCGGCAAAAGACCTGAATCTCCCTTTTACGATCAGTGACGGAAAAATTGATACGAAACCTTTCAGTCTGAATCTGGGTAACGGTGGCATGTTAAAATTAGAAGGTTCTACTGGCCTTGACCAAAGTATCAATTATAAAGGAATCGTTACGCTGCCTAAAATAATGGCGAATGGTTATATTAAAGACGTTCCGATTACGATAGGTGGCACATTTACCAGCCCCAAGATCGGTATCGATTTAAAATCAATCGTTAAAGAAACAGCTATTACTGCTGTAGAAGAGGCAATAGGCAAGATAACCGGAAGTGAAGAGGCTGTTGATTTATCCGAAGAAAAAGCGAAACAAATCGAAAAATTACGACAGGAAGCCGATAATGCTGCGAATAAATTGGTAGAAGAAGCGCAAAGGCAAGCTGACAACTTAGTAAAGAAAGCCGGTAGCAACTTCATTGCTAAAACAGCCGCACAAGCTGCCGGAAAGAAACTGATAGAAGAGGCACAAAAGCAAGGTGAACGACTACGGAACGAGGCCGAAAAACAAATAGAGAAACTGGAATAAATACATACGCATATGGACAAAAGAAAGATAATTATAGGTGTACTCTCTGTGTTAATAGGTATTGCCGTTGCAGGAAGCACTATTGCCTATTTTATATTACAACCCGATAAGCCTTGGCTGGCTTTATTCGTTGCCGGTATGGGAGGCATTATTGTTGTCAACCTAGGGCTTATATTATTCTTCATAAATAAAAACCTAAAAAAGTAAATTTCATTCCATCTAAATAAAGAAACGGGTGTGAGCAAAAAATAATAGCTCACACCCGTTTTATTGAGACTGTAAACTAAACTGTGTCAAGTAAGAATAAATTAACGTGAGTTCGATATAAAAATTAAAATAACATGAGCTGAGATTGATCGACAATATCCACTTTGATAGATGGTTTCTTTGGCAAAAAGCTGTAGGCAAGGAGTCCGGCGATCAGGT
>JAISDJ010000352.1 GCA_031264865.1 Tannerellaceae bacterium
TAGTCGACAGTCGTCGACTAATGATTTCATGCCGTAGAATAAAAAAAATGTATGCGCTCTCTCATAGGTAATCGACTTACATTTGTGAAAATGAAGACTTTTCAAATCATACCTTTAAATGTGATTTAAAATTGAAAGATGAAGACAGGGTGAAACATATTTCGGGGCTTCGCCGCTCAATAGCGTGCTTATTTTCCTACCCCGACGTTTTACGTCGGGCTACCAAGAGGGCATCCGTTCCGGATTTTACATCGGATTACCCCCTCTACAGGTAGCTTTTTTACCCTTTCTTTCAGCTTTCAGCCGGCTTGTAAGTTGCTATTCTATAGCGCGTAATCCTGAAAGGAAATGTTTCAGTTTGCTTTCAGCCGGAACGTTGCCTCCCCCGCCCCACAACCTTCCCAAACTTGAATCCTGAAAGCAGACTGAAACGTCTCCTTTCAGGATTATGCACTATGGGACAGTCATTTACAGTCCGTCTGAAAGCTGAAAGCAAGGGTGAAAAAGCTATCTATAGAGGGGGGTTATTCTGCTAAAATACCGTTTCCTTAACGAAATGAAACGGTATTGAGTAAAAAACTGCGGCTGTGTTTTAGTAAAAAAAGTTATCATAGTGTCTCCAGTAAGTCATTATAGTGTTGTTAGTCAACCATTATGATGTCTTTACCAAACCATTATAATGTCTTCCCCGAACCATCATAGTGTTTTTCCCGTACCATCATAATGGTACAAAAGAAACATCACGATGTCTCCAGTCAAACATCACGATGCTTTGGTAACAACATCACAATGCTTTGGTAGAGAGATCGTAATGTTTTGCTGAAGACATCGTAATGATTTTTTTTCAGAAAAGATACACCTCTCGATGAGTGGGTGTACGACAAAAATCCGGAACGGATGAGATATTGGTAGCCCGATGTGCAACGTCGGGTTGGAGAATGAATAATCGTGCCTAAGCGGCGAAGCCCCGAACTATTTTGCCATACATTCTATTCTTTACGAAATGTTTTCTTGCGGTGATGTTCTGAATATTTCGGGGCTTCGCCGCTTTGCCCCGATGATTCATTCTTCAACCCGACGTTGCACATCGGGCTACCAATATGGCATCCGTTCCGGATTTTTGTCGTACACCCCTTTTTTTTGAAATAGAGAAATAAAAAAACGGATGTACGACAAAAAAACACACTTGTGAGGGAATAAAAAATCAGGTAAGAGAGTACAGAACTCAACTTTTATCCGTAAGTTTGTAGGAATTATACTGCGCGTGGTATGGTTTTGTGCAGTATAATAAACGTTTTTGTCGTGTCAGCAATCGTATATAATGAAAAAGATGTATTTGTCCAAATCCCTGAAAAAAGAACGTAAGTCCAAAGAAAAAGATTTTATCCGCTTGTATGGTGTATGGAAGTCGGATAAGAGTGCGGAAGAAATGATAGATGAAATCCGGAGCAGCCGGAGCAGTGGAAATACACGTAACATGATTCCTTTAGATTGAAAAATCTTCCTTTTTCGCCGCTATATTTATCCCCGGCTTCAGACCGGTAAATCAATTTGTACAGAGAGCAGGAAGGAGATAAGGGGGAGGTATTCGTCTAAGGCTATGCGTAGGGCTTTTAGGGATTGGGTGATGTGGTATTCAACGCTTTTGGGGCTGAGGGATAGTTGGCGGGCTATTTCTTTAACCGGCAAATGTTCGTAGCGGCTCATCTCGAAGATGCAGCGGGTTTGCGAAGGTAATGCCTGGAGGGTTTTTTCTACGATGCCGGTTATTTCGGACGAGAATACTTCCTGAGGGTCGCATGCTTCGAGGGTTGCGATACGGTAGTTTAGGTCGCGCTGTATTTTCAGTGAGATAGATTCCATGGCGGCCTGTCTGACCGTTTGATGTTTCAGGTAGTTTAGCGTTTCGTTCTTTAATATGGTCAGCAGTAAGGCGGCGGGGTGTTCTACGACGTCTTTCTTCATCGTTTGCCAAAGATTGATCAGGGATTCGGACACAATATCTTCGGCCACCATCTCATCGCGGACGTATGATTTTACAAAACAGAGCGATGATTTGTAATGCTGCATGTATATATCACTAAAACTTGCTGTAGCTTTCATATTCAGATTATTCTATCAAGTATCCGTTCAGGGTTACAATGTAGGAAGATTTTGAAGAATTACCAAATCCTGATTTTATAAAAAAGTTTTTTACAAATATAATCCATCCTTTTTGCATCAATACCACATTGTACACAAAATACATTCATTCTACTTTTGGCCATATTTATATCTATTATTTCTATTTTAATAAAAGTAAAATAAAAGCGAATGAAATACTATTTAGGCCTTGACGTGGGTGGAACGAATTTAGTGGCCGGCGTTGTAGACAGTACTTATAAGATTATAGCCAAAGAGAGTGTCTCTGCCAATGCGGGGCGATCCGTTGAGGAGATTACCTCCGACATGGCCGAAGTAAGTAAAAAGGCGGTACGTAAAGCGGGCTTGCAACTGGATGATCTGTCTTCCTGGGGAATCGGTATGCCCAGTTGTGTCAATCCGAAAACCAGGTTGCTCGTCCATGCCAATAACTTCGGGTGGAAAAACGTACCCATTTACGAATACCTGGAAAAACAGATCCCGCTGCCTGTGTATATTGAGAATGATGCGAATTGCGCCGCTTACGGGGAAGTATTGGCAGGGGCGGCCGGCAGCTATACCGACGCCGTTATGCTGACGCTTGGCACCGGCGTGGGGGGCGGCATTGTTATAAATAAAAAGATCTATGCGGGTTTCGACCACATGGGAGCGGAACTCGGACATACGAAATTAGTCTACAATGGCGTAACATGCACTTGCGGGCAAAAAGGGTGTTTGGAGTCATACTGTTCGTCTACGGCTTTAATCCGCCGCGCCAGGGAGGCCGTAGAGGCAACGCCTTCTTCGCTGGTTATGGACATGTGCGGATACGATAAATCGCAGATAAACGGAGAAATCGTCTTTGACTGTGCCAAAAAAGGAGACACAGTGGCTGTGAGGCTGATTGACGAGTACATCGGTTATCTGGCAGCCGGTATTTCTTCCTTCATTACTATCTTCCGCCCCGAGGTAATTATTTTGGGCGGGGGAATGGCCCAGGCCGGAGACTTCCTGCTGGATGCATTAAACGAACGGTTGCACACCTGTACCTTTGCCGCCGAAGTAATCGGTATCCCCCAAGTAATCAAAGCAAAATTAGGAAACGACGCCGGCCTGATCGGAGCTGCCTTTTTAGAAAAATCAATGGGAGATGGACCTGAAAAGTAAAGCGCTGCTCGAATCTTTCAAAAACGGACTTATCGTATCCTGCCAGGTACAACATGACGACCCTGTCTATTCGGAAGAATTTGTGGTAAAGATGGCCATCGCCGCCCAATGGGGAGGCGCCGTAGGTATACGGGCTAATACGCCCGAACAAATCAGGGCCATCAAAAAAGAAGTGGACTTACCTTTAATCGGGTTATGGAAAATATGGCACGACGATACAGACGTCTTTATCACCCCCACCTTGGATGCTGCGAAAGCGGTGTGGCAGGCCGGCGCCGATATTATAGCGATTGACTGCACCAACCAGCTGACGCATGAAGGCAGGCCGGCGTACGAATTGTTGCCCATCCTGAAAAAAGAAATCCCCGAAGCTATTATTTTTGCCGACGTGGCCCATTACGACGAGGCTGCCAGAGCCGTAGACTTAGGCGCCGATATTATAGGCCCTACCCTCTACGGTTATACACAGGAAACGAAACATATCGAACAACCCAATTTAAGGGAGTTTGCCCGTATGTGCCGTGACTTCAAAGACAGAGCGTATGTAATTATGGAAGGGCATCTGTATACGCCCGAAGATGCGATGAAGTGTATCTACCTGGGCGCTCATGCCGTAGTGGTAGGCAGCGCCATTACACGGCCGCATTTGATAACCAAACGGTTTGTTGACTTACTCTCCGGTTATCAAAGCAATTGGTTGGAAGCAGAGAGGGCTAAACATTAACGATGCAATATGGCGAAATTTAATGTAGAAGGCGTACAGAATGTAGAGGTTAGCAAGAAGTTTCCCTGCGAAAAGCCTCTCGTCCGGCAGTTGGAGATGATGGAGCAATATACGGCTATGCATCAGTCGTGCCTTGATAAACCCAAAGAATGGCGGGAGATAGCCTGTCTTCGCGTGCTCTATCCGGCCTTGTTCCGCAACATCGCCCCCAACGACCTGATTGCCGGACGGATCGATTTCCTGCCCATCGGATTTGGCTCCGTTACGTCTGAGGGTGGGGTGGGGCATTATTGTGTGTTTAAAAAACTACGTATCTTCCAACAGCAACTGAATGAGGCGGACAAAAAGCGTGTAGACGCTTTATACGATTATTGGTTAGCCCACGATTTGAAAACACAGTTCGGAAAAGACGTTCTGACGGACGATACAATCGGGATGTTCATCGATTGCGAGTTTCCGATGATAGCTACCGCCCGCCTGTCGGGAATGATGCTCGATTATCCGAAGCTCTTATCCAAAGGGATCAACGGCTTGCGGGAAGAAATACAGGAACGGTTGGGCAAGGATACGGACAATGATTTCTACAAGGCCGCCCTCGGCTGTCTCGACCTCTTTACAGACTGCGCCTCTTATCTACAGGCAAATGCCCGCGAACAAATGCCACACAGCAGCCACAAACGGCAGAAAGAATTAGAAAGAATAGACAACGGCTTAGAGAAGATCAAGGCCGGAAAACCGGAAACGTTCCACGAAGCCATGCAACTGATATGGCTGTATGCCCTGCTGTCCGGCGTTATTAACTACGGACGGTTAGACGATTATTTAGGCCCTTTCCTCGTAAATGATTTAGCATCAGGGCGCCTGACGGATGAAGAAGCCTACAACTATGTCTATTCTCTGTGGACAATGATTGAAAACAGGCGGACAACGGTCAACGGACGGGTAGTAGTAGGCGGAAGAGGCCGTAAACATCCCAAAGAAGCAGACGTATTTCTCCGCTACGCCATGAAGGTGGCGAAGAACGCCCGCTATGTAGAGCCTCAGTTTACCCTGCGGTTCGATAAAGATACGTCCGAAGAAATCTGGGACGCCGCCTTAGACGCTTTAGGAGCAGGAGCCACGTATCCTACCCTCTACAACGACGACGTTAATATCCCCGCCGTAGCGTATGGTATGAGAATCGACGAAAAGGCAGCCGAACAATATGTACCTTTCGGCTGCACCGAGTTCGTCATACAGGGCCAAAGCACCGGAACGCCCAATATCTGTATCAACCTGCTGAAATTGCTTAC
>JAISDJ010000370.1 GCA_031264865.1 Tannerellaceae bacterium
TGCGGCGTTTTCGAAGACATGCAATTAGGCACTATCGGAAATGCAGACTCGCGTCCTTCTGTTATGTTCTACAACGATAAGCCCTCGTCATACCTGATGATAAAGTTTCACGAACTGACACCCGAAGCGCTGCAAAAGGTATCCGGCAGGCTTACGGAGTTACTGCCCGACAAAGACATCGCCGTTTATTCGTATGCCGCCGAAATGAATGATAAATACAGTGATTCGGGAAAATTCCGCGATTCGGTACTGATAGGCGGCATTGTAACCTTGCTGATTTGCCTCGCCGGCCTGGTAGGATATACGAATGATGAGATGAACCGTCGGCGGAAAGAAACGGCTATCCGCAAAGTAAACGGGGCGACGATTGGCGACATCCTGCGGCTGTTTGTTTCCTCCATAAGCTGGATGGCTGTCCCGGCTATTACGTTGGGAGGTATGCTTGCCTGGTTCATTGCGAATACATGGCTGAAGAAATTTGCCGAGAAAGCCGAACTGAACCTGCTCCTTTTTGCCGGTTGCGCGCTTGTAGTATTAATTATTATCCTCTCGGTTGTATGCCTCAACTGTTACCGGGCAGCCAATGCAAACCCGGCAGAAAGCGTTAAATCGGAATAATCTCTACATTTCTGGCATAAGGCAAACGGCGGTGGCAGGGTTCTCCACAGTTGCCGGCTGACTTGTTGCCGCTTTTTTTGAAAAATTCTACTTTAATACCAATGGGGGTGTACGACAAAATTCCCAATCAGAAATCCGGAAAATAGTTGAGGAAGGAAGTTGATTGGGAATTTTGTCGTACACCCTGCCAATGTCGTTTAGTTAAGGACTCACCCCCCAACCCCCTGAAGGGGGGGCTACAGGGACGATTCTCTCTACCCCCCCCTAAAGGGGGTTGGGGGGTGGGTGGGTGATTTTATTTTATTCCGAGCGCAAACTGTTTACCGGATTCTCATTCGCTATATTCCAGGCGCGAGCTGAAGAGCAAAAGAGGATGATGCAGAAGATAAACAGTCCGCATACGATAAACATGAAGACGCTTAACGGAATCTTTACAGCAAACTGTTGCAGCCATTGCTGCCCCACGAGGTAGGAAATCATCACCCCCAATACGATGGCAATGGCAGAGGTAACGGAGATGTCTCTTGTGATGGTAGCCAGTATGTTGCGAACGGTGGCTCCATTGATTTTGCGAATGGCTATTTCCTTGCTTCTCCGCTGCATTTCGTCGTCTGTATAGCCGATGAGTCCCAGGATAGTGATGAACAGCATAATGCCGGCCGCTATCCAGATGGAATCGCGAAACAGCCGGGCGTCTTTGTAACTCATATTTATCCGGCTCTGATAATCCATAAAAAAGGCATCCTGATTATTCAATATCTCCCTTATCCGGGTGTTCATAACGCTCTGCGAACCTTCATCCAACTGGTGTAACCGGATGATTACCTTATTGCCGGCGCCGTAAGCAGGCCCATGGGGAACCAGCATCAGGGGAGGAACGTTTTTGAGCATGGCTGATTTCTCGACATAAAAGGAATGTAGCTGGTAGTCTTTCAGCACGCCCAACACTTCTACATTTATGCCCGAGAGGTCGATGGTTTTTCCCAATGGAGAATCCGTCCACCCCATATTCCTTACGAACGATTCATTGATATGTACGCGCATATAATTGTCTGTCAGATCTTCGGGAAACTCCTGTCCCTGTTTCAGTTCTATTCCAAATGTCTTGAGATACGTCTGGTCTACCGCGACCAGGCGGGTGGAGAAAAGCGAATTACCTTCGGAGTCTCTTATGCGCCAGCCACTGCCGCCTTCCAGCGGAAGATTTCCGGCTACGCTCACGGCGGCTACTTCGGGCATTTGTTCCAGTTCTTTTTTCAGCAGGACGATTTGTTCGCCGCTGACGCCTTCCATACCATCGGCATAGAGAATGTTTTCGGTAGTATAGCCCAAATCCTTATCTATTATAAAATTATATTGCCGGATGATGATGACCAGCAACGCCATGACGAAGGCAATACCGGTAAACTGGGTGAACAGCAAGAGCCGTTTCCAGTTACGCTTATCGGACGTATAGGTGCGGAAAATCTGCGTCACCGGGATAGACGAAAACATCATCGCCGGTATAACCCCCGCCGCAAGTAATAAAACGGTCACCACCGCGAGGCTCACCCACAGATTCTGCCACGAAAAGATAGCGGAGAGAGACGTCTGCATCAACTCTTCAATATTCGTACGAAACAGATAAATCAGGAAGACAGAGAGCAGTAAGGAAATAAAAATCAGTATAACCGTTTCGTAAATAAACATGGCAAAGATGCTTCCTTCCGACGCTCCGTTGCATTTATGCACGCCTACCGACTTGGCCCGCACGACCAGCGAAGAGATCGAATTTAATACATAATTCATTGCCGAAACAAACAAAAGGGCAAAGGCCAGCAGACTTATGATCAGCAACATTCTTTTGATCGCCGGGTCCTGTGCATGCAGGTCTTTCACCGGATGCAGGAGGTAGGTGAACAGTATGCCCCGTTCTTCCATCGCTGCCACATCGTAATATTTGCCCAGCATATCCGGTATCTTGGCTTCTACCTCTTCGGGTGTAACGCCGGGACGCAGTTTTACATATCCGCTGTAAGCGTCGTTGTTCATCCAGCCCGGACTGGCTCCCCAGTTATGAATCAGGGTCTGGAAAGACAGGACGGCTTCGAACCGCAGGCTTCTGTTTTCGGGAATATCTTCAAACAGTCCGGCTACGGTAAGCGGCGTGTCGCTGCTTTTCATCACCAGCGTCTGCCCGACCGGATCTTCCTGTTTAAAGATCCGCGAAGCCGCCGAACGGGAAAGGAAAATGCTGGCAGCCACGGCCAGCTTTTGCTTGTCCCCGTTTATCACGCTGATGCCGAACAGATCGAAGAAGGAAGAGTCGGCAATCAGCATTTTCTCCTTGTAATTGACATTTTCGAGGGTGAAAACCGTTTCATCTGCCCAGCCTTGCATAACGGTTGCCTCTTCTACTTCTGCCAAGCTTTCTTTCATGGCGGCAGGAACGGGTGCGTTAATAATCGGCCCATCGTAGGTTATCTCGCCCGCCGTGGCGATATTTCGCTGGATACGGTAAATCCGGTCGGCATCCGGATATGATTTGTCATAGCTTACCTCAAAGGCTACTTTAGAAAATAAAACCAGCGCCACCACCAGCCCCAACGTGAGCGATGTGATTTTTATCAGATTGCTTCCCTTTCCACGAAGCAAATAACGAAAGGTGTAATACAGTTGTTTCATAAAGCAATTTATTTTGCTTTTTCTATATCAAATAATATGCCAGATTATAAAAATACTTATTAATCAAATAGATATAATAATCGGTGATTTATAGTATTGTCCATTTTTTTGACACTACTGTATAAATATTAGACACCGGCAGATGGTAAAAATATATATCCCACCTTCACAGGCAGGATATATAAAGGTTAATTTTTTTGACATATAATAACCTTTTGATATGTATTATTCAATGAAAAAGTTTTTGCCGGATTAGTTAAAGGTCCAGATTCAGGCCTGTTTCTCTTTCCCTCTTTTTTCTATCATTGTTTTCCATGACTGATATGGATGCGCCTCCGTTGTCACCTTGAGTAAATGAATACGAAACATCTCCAAAGCGATAGAATATATTTGTTATTTTCCCATTGGATTTGTTTTCTATTTCCTGATCGGCCATTTCTTTATCTTTATCGAAAGCGGCGATAAATTCATTCACTAATGCCTGATTGCTGTTGAAACTGATATTCGTTATTGCCCGTTGCATTTCTCTTGTTTCTTTGTTTCTGTTGCGGACAACATTTACACTTACATTTTCCATATTTTCGCATTTTTTCACTAATGCTTTCAAGGTTTCCTGTGCAAATAGATCGGTGGCGAGGCTGCCGGTTATTAACAGGATAGCTACTGCGATTAAATTACGTGTTTTCATATTCTTCCGAATTAATTGTTAATGATGTTTATTTATTTTCTATAATACTCCTGATGCTTTCCTTCATTTCGTCGGGGAAACGGTTTATTATCTCTTCGTTCTGACGATCGATTCGCTGTTGTATCTGCTCAAACCGGGTTTCCGGCTCAGTAAGGTTGCTAAGCAGGCGGTTGGCTTCCTCTTCCTGTAACAATGCCTTTCGGATAGTTGCTTCCAACTCCGGCTTAATAACGCTTATATCCGTGATACGAACGCCATTTCGCACAATATAACTTCCTTCGTACGGATTAAAAGCGTTTGCTTTTCCGACAAACAGATGACTTACGATTAAAAGTATCAATAGCGAAGCGGCAATTCCCAGAGCAACGCCAATCCGACGTTTCGGTTTTTTGTGCCGAACCCCTTCGATGAGTTCCGCAGACGCTCCGGGTAATTGATTCATTTCTTTTTTCAACTCGTTCTCGAAATAGCCGAAAACAGGTTTGTAGCGACGTAAATGTACCGGGATGTTCTCCTGGGCGAAGAACCAGTATAACTTTCGTTCTTCTTCATTAGATGTTTCTCCGTCGAAGAAACGTTCCAAGAGATCTTCTATGTATTTATATCCGTTCGTCATCAGGATTGCATTTTAAAAAACGTTTCTTTTACTTTCTTTCTGGCACGTGAGAGATTCATCCGTACGGCTTCGGGCGTACTTCCGGTCAGTTCGGCAATTTCTTCCACTTCAATGCCGTCTACATGCCTCATCCGCAGGATGGTTTGTTGTAGAGAGGGAAGCCGGTCGATAATCCGCATCACCTGCATCAGGTTATCTTTTTGTTCCAATAAGGTTTCGGGAGTCAACAGATCACTTACCGGATTAACGGTATCCAACCCTTCCTGACGTCGCTGCCTGGTTTTGATACGATTCAAGCAAAGACGTTTTGTTATCTGTACAGAAAGCGCCGGCACACTGTTGTAATCATTCAACTCATTACGCATATACCAAAGCTTTAAAAAGACTTCCTGAATGACATCCTCTGCATCTTCCAAGTCGTCTAATAACCGTTGTGCATAAAAAAACAATTGCGAACGCAACGGCAACACCTCCTGTTTAAACTGCTCTTGTTCCATAATCTGCAATAATGACAATTAAAAAGGAGAAACGTAACATGGGAAACTACTTTTTTTCAAAAAAAGAAAAAAATTCATGCCTGCCTTTTTGGAAAAATGTAAGCATCTTTCTCAAAAAACATAGGCATCTCTTGAGAAAAGTCTTATCATAAATAGCGACTTATTCCTTAACTCCTTTGACTCCTCGACCCATTTAACTCCCGAATTTAAAATTTATTTAGTCGGTTTATAGAAACAGAATTAATATCTCTATTAATTTTGTACGCGAAAATCGTGTACATTGTAAATCGTTTTATCATCTGTTTTTATTTATGGTTGCAACGCTTATAATCCTTGCCCTGTCAATGATTTTTTTTATCCACGGAAAGCTTCGTTCCGATGTGGTGGCTTTATGTGCCTTGGTTTTGCTAATGGTTTTTAATATCCTTACGCCGGCTGAAGCGCTTTCGGGTTTTTCTAATTCGGTAGTTCTGATGATGGTGGGTTTATTTGTTGTGGGCGGAGCCATTTTTAAAACGGGATTGGCCAAGATGATTGGAAGTAAGATTATACAATCGGCCGGTAATAATGAATTGAAACTTTTTATATTGATCGTACTGGTAACAGCCTTTATAGGCGCTTTTGTAAGCAATACGGGGACAGTGGCGCTGATGCTTCCAATCATAGTTAGTATGTGTACAAATGCTGCGATTAGTCCGAGTCGTTTCTTGATGCCTTTGGCCTTTGCCAGTAGTATGGGGGGAATGATGACTTTGATCGGTACTCCTCCCAACCTCGTTATTCAGGAAACATTAGCTCAGGCGGGTTTTGGTGATATCTCTTTCTTTTCATTTACGCCGGTGGGGGTTGTTTGCCTGCTTGTAGGACTGCTTGTTTTAATCCCTTTGAGTAAAAAATTCTTACTAAAGAAAGAAGATAAGAAATTGAAAAATGATGTGTCGGTACATTCGCCTAAAGCATTAACCAAGAAATATCAGTTGGCCGATAATTTGTTCCGGTTGCATGTAGACGGTAATTCCCTTGTCCGCTACCGGAGATTGAACGAACTAAACATCACGCAAAACTATGCTGTCTCTATTCTTGAGATCAGACGGAAGTCGCCGGGACAAGGCCGTTTCCTGAAGACTGTAGATCAGAAACTCGCAGGGCCGGAAACGGAAATAAAAGTGGATGATATCCTGTATGTATTCGGCGCATTTGAAAATGTAAACAGATTTGCCGAAGAAAATCGCCTAACCCTGTCTGAAGCTACTTCTACTGAGTTTGCCGGTGAATCAGCTAATGAAAAGCTAAGCGTACGGGAAATAGGTATTGCCGAAATTGTATTAATGCCTGCTTCCAAATTAATAAACAAAACAGTAAAAGATTCCGGGTTTCGTGATAAATACGGTGTTAATATTTTAGGCATCGAACGAAACGGCGAATACATCCTTTCTAATATGAAAGACGTAAAGATGCATCCGGGCGACTTATTACTGATACAAGGGAATTGGGAAAATATTGCTCAGATGAGTAAAAAGCAATCCCAATGGGTGGTTTTAGGGCAACCCTTAGAAGAAGCTGCCAAAGTTACGCTTGATTATAAGGCGCCGGTTGCTGCCGCTATTATGTTATTAATGATTGTAAGCATGGTCTTCGATTTTATTCCTATTGCGCCGGTTACTTCTGTGTTGATAGCTGCTATCTTGATGGTATTAACGGGTTGTTTCCGTAATGTGGAAGATGCTTATAAAACGATCAACTGGGAGAGTATTGTGTTGATTGCAGCGATGCTTCCCATGTCGCTGGCGCTTGAAAAGACAGGAACTTCAACTCTTATTTCCAATACATTGGTGTCTAATTTGGGAAGTATGGGGCCGTTGGTGTTAATGGCTGGTATTTATTTCACTACGTCATTAATGACGATGTTTATCAGTAATACGGCTACGGCTGTATTGATAGCGCCTATTGCCTTACAATCGGCCTTGTCTATAGGGGTAAGTCCTTATCCTTTCCTGATGGCTGTAACCGTAGCTGCCAGTATGTGTTTCGCATCACCTTTCTCTACGCCGCCGAATGCTCTGGTGATGTCGGCCGGTAAATATACGTTTATGGATTATGTTAAGGTAGGTTTGCCGTTGCAAATCATTTTAGGGCTTGTGATGGTTTTTATATTACCTTTACTCTTTTCTTTTTAAGGAGTCAGGGGAGTCAGAGTAATTAAGTAGTTAAATTGATAATGGATATATCTTTTAAAGCGATAACGTTGGATGATAAAGAGGTTATTACTTCTTTTACGTTGAAAAGTTCTTATATGAATTGTGATTTTTCCTTTGCAAATATGTGTAGCTGGCGTTTTCTTTACAAGAGCGAGTATGCTGTTGTAGATGATTATTTATTGATCCGTTTTTGGATAGGAGATAATGATCGTCCGGTTTATATGTGTCCGGTAGGAAATGGTCATTTATCCCGGGCAGTAGAATTATTGGAAAAAGATTCACTTAAACATGGACATCCTCTTTGGTTATTGGGAATTACTCCCGAAGCTAAGAATGATTTGGAAATGTTTTTTCCTGATGGTTTCCGGTATATTCCCGAACGTGATTATTACGATTACATCTATCTGCGCGAAGATTTGGTGAATCTTACAGGGAAGAAATATCAACCCAAACGTAACCATATCAACAAATTTATCAAACAATACTCATACCGATATATGGAGATAACGCCGGAATTGGTTCCCGAATGTCTGGAACTTGAACGGAAATGGTATAAGGCCAATCGAACGGATGACGACGCCGAGGAATTAAGTAATGAACGACGCTCGCTGACCTACGCACTCGAACATGCCGGCGAATTAGGATTAATCGGCGGCTCTATCTGTGCCGATCATCAAATCGTTGCCTTTTCTTTCGGCGCTCCCATAAATGAAAATACATTTGGTGTACATGTAGAGAAGGCCAATATCAATTATGACGGCGCTTACAGTATGATCAACAAAGAATTTGCGGCTCATCTGCCGGAACAATATATATATGTAAACAGGGAAGAAGATTTAGGCATTCCGGGACTCCGGCAGGCGAAGCTATCTTATCAGCCGGCCATTTTATTGGAGAAATGCACCGCCATAAAGAAACCTTAATTCTTTTCGGGCAAGAATTTCCAGAAGCGACGGGGCATGTGTTGCCGCTGTAACCGGGGGTTAAGGCGCTCTTTTATCGTTAACGCCTGAAAATAGCTTTTCCACAGATCCTGAAACAGTTTTTCGTCTTGCGCCATTAATTCTTCATTCAGTTTGCCGCTTAGAAGATGTTTGTCGTCGTCTAGCGTGACTTCGGAGGCTGTCTTTAAATCATAATAATAGCCGTATCGTCTCTTTATATCATAAATCAACCATTTTTGGCCGGCAAAACGATCGGTAAAATAAGGAAGCGTAAGCGGCAAGGCGTTATAGATGGGTGATACCGGAGCAAAAAATATATCATCGGCAGCCTTTTGAAAACGGACAAACTGGATAAGATGTAACCGTTCACGACTCACTTTCTTTGCTATTTTCTCTACCTCTATTATATCATCGTCGGCAAAATTGGTGGCAATAGGGTGAGGAGAGTCGAAGGTTTTTCGGATATAGCGAAACAGCAATTCATCGCTTCCCGGAAGTTCCGACAACCATACATGCATCAGCATGCTGCTGATCTCTTTCGATACTTTTCGGTTCAATGCTTTCCAGACACGGCTCGACTTGTTTGTTTCGGTAATAACGGTGTGTTCCTGTTCTGCGAACAGGGGTAAAGGTTCTGTTTCCGAAAGTAGTTTTTCGGGAAACTCTTTCCGGCTGTAAGCGTCAAAAACAGTAGTCAGCAATCCTTCGAATGTCTTATCATAACGAAAAATGATCATCTTTATCAGTCGGGGAATAAAATAGTTAATTGACGTTTGTCGGGCTCTTTTCTGCTACGTTGCTTTTCTGTTAACACCTTGCGTACATATTCGGGCTGCACTTCGTTTACTGTATAGGATGTTAATTCGTTACACGTTATGAAATATTGCGCTCTTTTCATTACAACGCCTATCTTTTTTAGCATTGAAGAGGTTATTTTTCCATGTTTCCGGGAAACAATGATCAGCTTAGCCGACTTTACTCCGATACCCGGTACCCGGAGAATCATCTCATAATCGGCTTTATTCAAATCAATAGGAAAAGCTTCGGGATGGCGTAAGGCCCAGGTAAGTTTCGGGTCGATTTCCAAATCGAGGTCGGGAAACGTATCATCCACGATTTCATTTACCCGGAAACCATAAAAACGCATCAACCAGTCGGCCTGATACAACCGGTTTTCTCTCACCAAAGGGGCTTGCTTCAACACCGGTAGGCGCGAATCGTTTGTATTGATTGGAATATATCCCGAATAATAAACCCGTTTCATACTTGGGCGTTGGTATAAAGCGGATGATAAATGGAGGATATCCTTATCGCTTTCATCCGTTGCACCGATTATCATCTGCGTACTTTGGCCTGCGGGTGCAAAGCGGGGGGCATGGCGAAAACGTTTGCGTTCTTCCGTATTAGCCGATACGCCTTGCTGAATATAAAACATCGGCCTGTAAACACTCTGATGATCCTTTTCAGGCGCCAATAGTTTAAGATTATGTTCCTTGGGGATTTCAATATTAACGCTTAAACGGTCTGCATATTTGCCGGCTTCACTCACCAGTTCCGGGCTTGTTCCGGGTATGCTTTTCATGTGTATATATCCATTATAGCGATGCACCGTACGTAATTCTTTTACAACACGTATCATGCGTTCCATCGTATAATCGGGATTATTAATAACGCCGGAACTAAGGAAAAGCCCTTCGATATAATTGCGGCGGTAAAATTCAAGGGTTAATTCAATCAGTTCCTGAACGGTAAAAGTGGCTCTCTTTATATCATTACTACGCCGGTTGATGCAATAAGCGCAGTCGTAGATGCAGTGATTTGTCAGCATGATTTTTAGCAAAGAGACGCATCTGCCATCTTCCGTAAAGCTATGACAAATACCCCAACCGGCTGCACTGCCTATTGCGCCCGGCTGACTCTTTCGCGTCGTACCGCTTGAGGAGCAGGAAACATCATACTTTGCCGATTCAGCCAGTACTTTCAGTTTATCAAGAACTTGTTCATTCATCACCTCCAAAAATACGTGTTTTAGAAGAAAGAAAATTAAATATAACCTATAAATAAAAAATATTTTTTCCATATCTTGTGCAGCAAGCGGAGGAATATCCGCATCTATTACAGAAACTCCTATATTATATGCCTTGAAATGAAATAATAATGATATATTTGCTACGTTTAACTAATAGGTAAACAGGGCAAAAAATGTTTAATTTAAAAAAAATGATTATGAAAAAGAACTTTTTATTGTATTTATTGGTGATGGCTTTACCCATCACTTTCTTCTCTGCGTGCGGTGATAATGATGATGACAAAGACAACGGTGGAACAACCCCTACCTGGAAAGATGGTGTAGGCGCATATAAAAAAGAAACTGCTTCTGCCATATTGAAAATAGATGGAGCAGAGCCGGAATCAACAAAATCCGTAACATTGGCTGCCGGAACCGGCGACAATGCAAAAATTACATTGACCAATATTGTGCCCGACGATGCTACGGTAGAGTTTGATAATGTTGAAATGAAAAAAACGGAAGCCAACTATACTTTTTCATCCGAAAAAACGGTAGGTACAACCACTATCAGCATCTCCGGTACCTTATCAGGTATTCCAGCCACAAAAGAAGCTGCTGTTGCTAAAACGCTGGATATAAAAGTGACCCGTAAAATAGATTCACCTATTGTAGGTACATGGAAATTAAACTTTACTGAAACAGGTGGTGGTGATGTATTCTTTGATGTAATCACAGGCGATCCGGCAAATGATGTATTGATTCCTCAATTATTAGGCCCTGCATTCGGTGGTATGTTGGCACAGAAGGTGACAGCCGTAACAGCGTCTTTCACGGAAGCTGGTATATTTGATGTAACTTGGGTGAACCTGGGCGAAACCGAATCAACCGGTATGCCCCCAACGGTTAAACCCATGGTAGGCGATATCATGTATTTCGTATCAGAAGATCAGGCATTTCTCGCTCTCAAAAAGACACTTATCCCAGTGCTGCAAGTGCTTGCCGAAGGTTTTGATATAGAGTCTTTGTTGGCTTCGATGATAGACAAAGGTGACTATGTGGCATTACCTATCAATATAACGATTGCTCCTGCTGGCGTATCGTTCTATTTAGAAAAAGAAATGATTCTCAAGGCTCTTCCTATTATCGTCCCCATGTTTGCGGGTTTAGGCGAACAAATGCCTCCTGAACTGGCCGCGCAGATAGTTCCTCTATTGGAAAATCTACCGGAAATTGTAACTAATTCCGAAAAATTCAATGTGGGTATGAACTTCATAAAATAAGAAAAACATCTATAAAAAGAGAGAGAGGTGATTATTTTACCTCTCTCTTTTTTATTTATTCAAGGCAATTTTCATTATCATAATGCTACCTCCTATCGCCTTTTTGATTTATTAATGCCGTTTTTCCCATTTTTAAAGGTAGCTTTCTTGGTGAAATATTTGAATAGGAATACTTTTGCCTTAGTTGAAACTAAATATCATAAATAAATAAAAAACATCATGAAATGTAGAAGTTTGTATTATTCTCACTTAATCGTCTTGCTATCAATATGGTTTACGTCGTGTAATGGCGATAATGAAGAATTAACCTTTCCTGTCTCAAAAGATGCTGTTACTATTCTTCCTGATATAACTGTTCTTATGAATCTTTGGTTGGGAGGAGAACCGCCTTTTACAGTTGTCTCGGAAGATACCGAAATAGCTACCGTTGCTTGTCAAGACAACGGCATACTGCTCATTACAGGGAAAAACTTTGGCGAAACGAAATTGACTGTTCGGGATAAAAACAATGCTAAAGCAGTTATAGCAGTCAATGTAGGTAGAGGAGGGTATGGATATGGTTCTTTTTCTTTCAACGTAACAGGATATCAATTCAACGTAGAAGCTTCTGATGTTGCAGTAAGAGAAAGCATCGAATCCGAAATAAGAAACAATCTTCCTGTCCCGATAAAAGGAGGATATTATATGGATTTTTCAATTCCATGCCATTTGTTAGTATCTCTTTCAGGAAAGAATACCGATTATTTACTCGGATATTTTAAAATAAAAGAGGGGAGATATGAGTTTTTATATGGTGAACATTTAGCTGACAAATATCAGTATCAAATTGTTGGAGGAAGTGAATTTAACGAGCTGATTCTTATCGAAGACTTGACCAAAGCATATCAGGAAAAATATCCGGATGCAGGCATCGTAAAGGTTTATAGGGAACAATATGCTGAAATAGAATAATCTAAAAAGTTTATTTATCAGGGATATTTCTGAATACAAACAAGATAAAATAATAAAATATGAAAACAACATTCTTTTTGAACAAGCTAATTATAATAATGATTTGTGCTTTTTGGTTTGTGTCATGTGATAACAGTGATGACATTAAATTGATTGATCCTTCATATAAAACATTAGAACTTTCTTGTGGATATGATTTTGAAGTACCTGTTTTAACAGATAATTGGAATATAGAATCTGTACGATATATGCCGTCCGGAGAAGTCATATTGGACAAAAACGATAATCCACTAACTTTAAATGGGAATGGGGAAATAGAAGCATCTAATGGTTGGTTGATTTTAAAGCGTGAAACTAAAGATAAATTCATAGTAAACCTGAAAGAAAACTTTGATCCATTACATGAACGTGTGTTTGTGATATGTATAAATAGCAATGAGGATCGTGACTATGTAACCATTACTCAACAGGCAGGAGTTGGCTATAAACTGGTTAAATCCGTATATGATGAAATAGAAGAAAAACGGGAAATTTACACAAGTAAAGAGGGTTGTTCAACTTTAACGTTGAGTAATAATACATCTGAAGCTGTTTGGAAGCCTACCGGATATGTTTTTGAAGATGTTGTGATATTTTCAAGTTTTGAAAGTAATGATTACGGAGCTTTTAACTGGATGCCGGAGGGAGGTGTAAATATAGGTATTCCGGATTTAATAATAAACAACAAAATCTATTCAACAGCCAGTAATATTTATACATATAAGGAAGGATCTGTAGAAACTCCATATATTAAAGATATTCCAAATGGAAATAAAATATTGATACCACCCTATTCTACAATATATCTAGGTGGTGAAATCACCTACTGCAAGCGTGTCTGCAATTATACTTTAACGATTCAGAATATTGGGTCAGGTACTCAATTTGAAATAAATGGTACTTGGACACAAATAGTTCCTATATCAAGTCATACTATAAGCTCTGATAAACCATTTAATTTGAATAAGTATGATTACCCTCTTTATTAAAAATATGGTTTGCAATCGCTGTATTATGGTGGTGCAATATGAATTAAATAGATTAGGCTTGGATGTGAAAAATATCAAACTTGGGGAAGTAACACTTAACAAAGAACTCACATCCGAAGAAAAAAACACGTTGGATAAGGTTTTAATTCCCTTAGGCTTTGAAATCATTGATGATAAAAAAAGTCGCATCATTGAAAAGATAAAGAATATAATTATAGACCTTGTACATCATCAGGACAGCAACACCAAGATGAATCTTTCAGATGTGTTAAGCAGCAAACTACATCACGACTATAATTATTTATCCAATTTGTTTTCAGAGGTAGCAGGCATTACTATTGAAAAGTATTTCATTGCTCAAAAAATAGAAAAGGTAAAAGAGCTATTGGTATATGATGAATTATCTTTGAACGAAATTGCTTTCCGTATGAATTATTCAAGTGTAGCCTATTTAAGTAACCAATTCAAAAAAATAACAGGACTAACCCCAACTCATTTCAAACAAATAAAAGAGGATAAAAGAAAACCTTTGGACGAAGTGTAAATCTTACAAACTAAATACAAAATTCCACAATAACCACCTTCCATATTCTTGTTAATTTTACAGTGTAAAATAAAACAATTGTAATTATGACAACAAATAGTAATAAACATGTCTTTCCTGTATTGGGTATGACTTGTGCTTCTTGTGCGAAAAGTATTGAAAACATCGTAAAGTATCAGGAAGGTGTTGTTGACGCTTCCGTAAACTTTGCAACAGGCAATCTTACCGTTGAATATCTGCCGGATATGACCGATTCCGCCAAACTGCAAAAAGCAGTACAGTCTATCGGTTATGATTTATTGGTAGAAGACGAAACTAAGCAGCAGGAAACATTAGAAGCTATCCACGCTCAGAAATTTCGAAAGCTAAAGACAAAAACGATATGGGCAATAATCTTGTCCTTACCTGTGGTAGTTATCGGAATGTTCTTTATGAATATACCTCACGCAGACCTGATAATGTGGCTCTTTGCTACACCTGTTGTCTTATGGTTGGGCAGAGATTTCTTTGTAAACGCTTGGAAACAAGCCAAACATCGTTCCGCCAATATGGATACATTGGTGGCATTGAGTACAGGTATCGCCTACGTGTTCAGTGTATTCAATATGTTGTTTGCGGACTTTTGGCATCAGAGAGGGTTGCACGCCCATGTTTATTTTGAAGCGGCAGCCGTTATTATCGCATTTATTCTGTTAGGGAAATTGTTGGAAGAAAAAGCCAAAGGCAATACCTCTTCAGCTATTAAAAAACTAATGAGCATGCGACCTAAGATGGTTGTAATAATAGAAGCCGACGGCACGGAAAGACAAAAAGCAATTGAAGATGTAAACGCAGGCGATGTTATCCTCGTAAAACCGGGCGATAAAATTGCAGTGGACGGTATGGTAACATCGGGTAATTCGTATGTGGATGAAAGTATGCTAAGTGGCGAGCCTGTACCTGTGCTGAAAAAAGAAAATGAAAGGGTATTTGCCGGCACGATTAATCAAAAAGGCAGCTTCCAATTTAAAGCGGTTAAAGTAGGTAAAGAAACAATGCTTGCCCAAATCATTAAAATGGTACAGGATGCACAGGGAAGTAAAGCACCTGTACAGAAATTAGTTGATAAAATCGCAGGCGTTTTTGTTCCGGCAGTAATTAGCATTTCTATTCTCACATTCATTCTTTGGTTCTTTTTAGATGGCGATAATGGCGTAATACAAGGTTTGTTAGCCGCCGTTACGGTATTGGTTATTGCTTGTCCTTGTGCTTTGGGATTGGCTACGCCTACGGCTATAATGGTGGGAGTTGGTAAAGGTGCTGAAAAAGGTATTTTGATTAAAGATGCCGAAAGCCTTGAATTAGCCAAAAAAATTGATGCAATCATATTAGACAAGACAGGAACTATTACCGAAGGAAAACCGGAGGTTACAGGTATCCAATGGCTAAACAATGACAATGCGATCAAAGATATTTTATTGAGCATCGAAAAGCAATCGGAACACCCGTTGGCAGAAGCCGTAGTAAAACATTTAGACGGTGTATCTACCATAGTATTATCGAACTTCGAGAGTATTACAGGCAAAGGTGCAAAAGCCGGCTATAAGAATGAGACCTATTATGTAGGTAATAAAAAGCTGTTGGCGGAAAACAACATCGCTATTGCAGAACAATTACAAAAGCAAGCCAATGAATGGAGTAAACAAGCCAAAACTGTTATTTGGTTTGCAGACAGTAAACAAGCCCTTTCCGTTATTGCAATATCTGATAAGATTAA
>JAISDJ010000376.1 GCA_031264865.1 Tannerellaceae bacterium
TTTTCCATTTTCTCTATTTTTGATTGATAACTAAAAAATATCGTGTCAAAAATAGAATGTATTTTCGTATAAAATACTGATTTATAAACGGCTGTCGGTTTGTTTCACCGGATGTCATCGTGTGTCACCGAGGAGGGGGATCGAAGGAGAAAGGAAGGGAAGATAAAAAACAATTATATGCAGATTCGTGAGGCGAACAGCTTTAGTCCCCTCCTCTCATTGATTATTGCTAATGTGATAGGCTGTAAAAAAAATAGCTGATTGTTCATTAACGGCGTAAAGCTATTTGTTTCTATGAAAGGAAGAAGATTAACACAGCGTCCCCCGGCATCTGTTATGCGTCATCGTTTCGGCTTCACATGCTAAGTCCCTCTGCCTGGAAGTTCAACTTGAAGGTTGCTTCAGGAGCGTTTTTTTAGGGGGAAATTTACCAGCGAAGCGCTCGTAAATTTTTCCCTAAAACCCGGAGGGCCTGAATGCGGATGAAGCAGGATTCAAGTTATCTTCAGAAAGGGACGCGGCATGGGGAGCCAAAGGTGAGGTAGTATGGCGTTTGGTGGGCGATATTCAGTTTTTATCATTATTGACCGACAAACTTTAAAAAGCATCAGTTTTTATTTATATATTATTTATAATCAATGTGTTATAAATACTATTTCTTGTTTTCAAAAAAGTTACCCCCTACTAAAAAATAGATAATTGTATTGCTGTGGACCCCCTGCTTTTGACTTTGTGACGTTTGGCGTATGCTCGCCGCCCTTCGGTTACTACCCATGTCAAATCCAGGTGAGCTATCAAATGTATACGAACAAGTGCAGCTATTGTTGAGAATGCCTTCTCACTATTAGACAGATGTTTTACCACGGTTAACAGCAGATGGGCAATCAGGGTACACCAAACCTGTGTCTTTATTCCGTTTTCGGTGTCGGAATAAAAAAAGTGCAGTTGAAAATTCTGTTTTAATTTTTCCTGTTCTTTGGTAGGTAAAAAAGTGTGAGAGTGATAAACGGTATATGCCGATGCTCGGGACCAGCGCATTTGATTTCATGGAAATAATAAAAAGGACTACACCCTTTTGTTAGTCGACGGCTGCCAAGTATTTGCACGATGGCCTTTGCGCAATAATTTCATGCCGTACTAATTCAACTATGTTTCCCAGTGTCCCTATCCAGCCTTCCATGCAAACCAGAAGAATATTGACAGTTCACTTATTTTTTCTGTTGGCATCGGTTATTATTTTCAGGGCAGTTTTTCTTTTTACCGTCACAGGGAAGATGACCGCCAGAGTTATCGTCTGTCAACAATGGTATGGCCACACGTTCGGAGATTTCCCACGCCTTCAGGATATCCGAGCACAGTATCAGTCGTTGGAAGAAGCTCTTCGAAGACAGCAGAGAAAACCATTTTTTTCACAGCTATAGACCTTTCATTCAACCCCGCATATTTACTCCTGAAGTTGTTACCAAGATAACAGAATTACACCTGTCGTGCAAATCCTCCCAATCAATATGTGAAGAACTGGGTATCTTATCAGAAAGCCTTAGTTCAAAGACGATTGATGTTACTCCAACTACCATCGTTGATTGATTCGTCCAGTATCAAAAGTGAACGCAATCTGGATGATGACTATTGTTCGATGGGTAAATCCTGCCGTGATGAAGCCAGTCGCCTGCAGGCCGTCCGTATCGGGTAAGTTAAGTACACCTGCTTTCGGGAATCATCCGGCCCTGTGTCATGGGGGTATCCAGGCAAAGTGCTGAAGTGAAATAATTTTAAGCAGGAAACCATTAGTTAATAAAAGTTCGATACGTTTTTTGCTCGAAAATTCATATCTTCGTTGTCGTTAATAGAAAAAAAATAAGCTCTTATAGAATAATGATAAAGCTATTCCCACATTACACCCAGCTTGATGTTATGGACTGCGGTCCGACATGCCTTCGTATGATTGCAAAGTATTATGGCCGCAGTTATAGCTTACAAACCCTTCGCGAAAAAGCTTTTATTACTCGTGAAGGGGTCTCGATGCTGGGTATCAGTGATGCGGCGGAATCAATTGGCTTTCGGACAAACGGGGTGAAAATATCATTGGCGCAACAGAAGAATGAAGTGCCTTTGCCCTGTATATTGCATTGGAACCAGAACCATTTCGTGGTTTTATACAAAATAAAGAAGGACCGGTTTTATATTGCTGACCCAGCTACCAAACGAATTGTCTTTACGGAAGAGGAATTTAAACATTGCTGGATCAGCACAAAAAGTGGAGAGGAGGATACGGGGACGGCTTTGCTGTTAGAACCGGGGCCGGAGTTTTATGAACAGGAGGATGAGCAGGAGGCCCGGAAGAAAGGGATTTCCTTTTTCTTTCGTTACCTGAAGCCTTACCGGAGGGAGTTTATACAGCTAATCCTGGGGATGGTGACGGCCAGTATCCTGCAACTGATTATGCCGTTTCTTACGCAGGCGTTGGTGGATACGGGGATACGGGATAGTAACCTTAATTTTATTACCTTGATATTGATTGCGCAACTGGTGATTTTTGTCGCCCGGCTGTCGGTTGATTTTATCCGTAGCTGGATACTGCTTCATGTGAATACACGTATTAATATCGCCCTTATTTCCGATTTCTTAGCCAAACTGATGCGTCTTCCTATCCGCTTTTTCGATACGAAAATGGTAGGTGATATTATGCAACGGATTGGAGACCATGCCCGGATTGAATCGTTTTTGACGGGCTCGTCTATCAATACGCTTTTTTCATTCGTTAATTTTATAGTGTTTGGCATTGTATTGGCTTATTATAATCTTACGATACTGGGGCTTTTCCTGTTGGGAAATGGATTGTATGTGGCCTGGATACTGGCGTTTATGAAGTACCGACGCGAACTGGATATCAAACGGTTTTCGCAGGCTGCCGCCGAACAGAGCAATCTATACCAGTTGGTTACGGGTATGCAGGAGATTAAGCTCAACAACTGCGAGACCGAAAAACGCTGGCAGTGGGAACGGATACAAGTGAAATTATTTAAAATAAGTATAAGAGGCTTGGCTTTACAACAATACCAACAATTAGGTTCTGTTTTCTTTAACCAGACAACCAATATATTGATTTCCTTCTTAGCGGCTAAGGCGGTAGTATCGGGAGATATGACCTTGGGGATGATGATGTCGCTCACCTATATTGTGGGGCAGCTTACTTCGCCCATTGAGCAGTTTATCGGTTTTGCCCGCGCTTTCCAGGATGCTAAAATCAGTCTGGAACGTTTGGGAGAGATACATAAAAAAGAAGATGAAGAGCAAACTTTATCATTAAAAGTAACTTCGCTCCCTTCCAAACGTACCTTATCTATTGAAAACCTCCGATTCAGCTATGACGGAGCCGACAGGGATTATGTATTGGATGACATAAATCTGGCTATCCCGGAAGAGAAAGTAACCGCCATTGTAGGCGCCAGTGGGAGTGGAAAAACAACATTGATCAAGCTTTTATTAGGTTTTTACCCACCCAATCACGGAACGATAAAAGTAGACGATATGCCGTTGCAAAACATCAATCCGCATGTATGGCGTGCCCGTACCGGCTCTGTTATGCAGGACGGGTTTATCTTTTCCGATACCATCGCTAAAAATATTGCTGTGGGTGATGAGGTGATTGATAAAGAAAAATTAGTGCATGCCGTAACCGTTGCCAATATCCGCGGTTTTATAGACGGTTTACCTTTGGGGTACAATACTAAAATCGGTATGGAAGGAAACGGTATCAGTCAGGGACAGCGGCAACGTATCCTGATAGCCCGCGCCGTTTATAAAAACCCGGAATTCATCTTTTTAGATGAGGCAACCAATGCATTGGACGCCAATAATGAAAAAGAGATAATGGAGCACCTCCGGCGGTTTTATGTCGGTAAAACAGTCGTAGTAGTCGCTCACCGCCTCAGTACCGTATGCGACGCCGACAATATCGTTGTATTGGATAAAGGCAAAATAGCTGAAGAAGGCACACATGTCGGGCTTACGGCTAAACGGGGAATCTACTACCGGTTAGTGAAGAACCAGTTAGAATTGGGTAATTGATGGAACACAAAGAAGTTGAGATCAGAAGCGAGGCTGTGCAGGAGGTGATGGGAAAGGTCCCGTCCTGGATTGTACGGTGGGGGATTACGTTACTGTTCGCGATTGTACTGGTATTGCTTACGGGAAGTTATTTCTTTACGTATCCGGATGTGATTGTTACGGAGATGACACTCACCAGTCGCTACCCGGTAGCACAGGTAGTAGCGCGGGCATCCGGGAAAATGAACCAATTATATATAACGGATGGCCAAGCAGTAACAACGAATATGCTGCTTGCCGTGATTGAAAATCCGGCAAAGACAGAAGATGTGATGAGATTACCCCCCAACCTCCTAAAGGGGGGGCTGATAGGGACAATTCTCTCTACTCCCCCTTTAGGGGGTTGGGGGGTGGATTGGATCGGTTTGGAACTTGGCGATATCCAACCCGCCTATACATCCTATCTACGAAGTTTGCATGAGTACAATACCTATTATACCTTAAATTATTATCCTAAAAAATTAGCCGCCACAAGAGGACAGATAACAAAATATCAGGCGTATTATCAAAACCTGAAACGGCAACAGGAGGTGATGGATGCACAGTTTACGTTGGCAAGGCAGCAGTATGAGCGGGATTCGTTGTTGTATATGCGTGGAGTCATCTCCCCTTCCGAACATGAAACGGCACGCAGCACAATGCTTCAAAGCCGACATTCGCTGGAAGGGACCAATGCTTCCTTAGAAAACCTTAAAATCCAGATCGGAGAGTTGGAAACCGGTTTATTGGATTTGGAACTGCAGCAAGCCGAAAAAGAAAGCCTCTTGCAACAGGACTTACAATCGAATATGGAACAACTGACGAATGCCATAAACACATGGGAATTGACCTATTGCCTAACGTCGCCCATTGAAGGAAACGTAACCTTTACTAACTACTGGAACGAAAACCAATATGTAAATGCAGGCGAAAGCGTATTCAGTATCGTACCGGATAAAAAAGAAGAAATAATAGGGAAAGCCCTGCTTCCTATCGCCCGTTCGGGAAAGGTAAAGACCGGCCAACGGGTGATTATCCGCTTCAATAACTTCCCCGACCAGGAGTTCGGCATTGTGAACGGAGTGGTAAACGCTATCTCCCTTGTCCCGGCAGACAATAATTATCAGGTGGAGATCGGGTTACCCGACGGCTTGGTTACCAACTACAACAAAACACTACCCGTCACCCATGAAATGAAAGCCTCCGCCGAAATCGTAACCGAAGACCTTCGATTGATAGAACGCTTCTTCATGCCATTAAAACAGGTACTGAAAGAAGGGTTTTGATTTTTTTTAGGGCAACCGCACCAAAATTATCTATCGTTAAAAAGCATTATCTTTGCCGGCATGAAGTGTGTCACGAGAGAAATGACCAAAAGAAGATGCCTACTTCTGATAGTTGTTACTCGTAACTTTTGAAGAGAGGTAGCAGACCTACCGCATTCGGCTTACAGGAGCAGATTGCAAACCACTTTGTGCTGCCTTGAGGGAAACCGACAGGTGGTGAACGACAATTGAAAGTCATCCGTAAGGATGGCAAGGTAAGTGACAG
>JAISDJ010000029.1 GCA_031264865.1 Tannerellaceae bacterium
CGTTCCGAGGAATTTAAGAATCTATGGAGGGATAACCGTCTGAACAGGGGAGCGTTGGTCTCGCTCATCGTTTTTCGCATTATCCTGTGTTTAGCTTTGGTCTTATTGGTTCTTATACCTTTATTCCCTAAACTGACAGTTTTGATGGTTATTATATCGTTGGTTGTGGTAACTCTTATTATTTTCTCCCAAGGATTTAAGGCGCAATCGCGAAAAATAGAAGCGCGCTTTCTTGAGAATCTGAACCTGAAACAGATGCTGGATGAGAAAAAAGCTGCAATATTACCTACTGTCGCTAATGATCTTCGCTCCAAGAATATACATATAGAAGAGTTTGAAATATCGCAATCTTCGCCGAATATAGGTTATTCGCTTAAAGAATTGAATTTCAGGCAAAAAACAGGGGTTAATGTAATTACCATAATCAGGGGCAGTAAAAAAATAAATATACCGGATGGAAATGAACGGCTTTATCCATTCGACAAACTGGTTGTTTCGGGATCGGATGAAGAAATGCAGAAACTGTCTCAGTTTTTGGAAGATAAGAAAGTCCAAATATCCCAGATGGAGGAAGAGGCCCAACATCATATCAGCTTGTCGCAATTCGTCGTAGAACCCGGATGCCCGCTTATAGGGAAGTCAATTGCCGAAACCGGTATCAGGGAACGAACCGAATGTATGATCATCGGCATAGACAGGAGTGAAAAATCTATTATCAACATAACATCGAATATCGTATTCGAAGAAGATGATGTTATCTGGTTGGCCGGTGAAAAGGATAAGCTGAATTCTTTCGAAGAGAATATCAGAATTCGCATACCTTTAAAAGCTTAGAAACTGTTTGATCCGGCAATAATAAAAATTATTTTATCGTTAAAAATAATTATAATGCATGTAGTCTAATAAAATAGACATATATTTGTTTTATAGTTATAACGAATGGATATGCAATTAACGAAAGCCGAAGAACAAATAATGCAAATTCTCTGGACTATGGACGAAGGTACGGTTCAGGATATTCTGAAAGAATTTGCAAATCCAAAACCTGCACGTACTACCATCGCAACAGTATTGAGCATTCTGGAGAATAAAAACTTTGTAACCCACCGTTCCGGAGGTAGACTGAATATATACAAAGCCCTTGTTGCAAAAGAAGATTATTCTAAAAAGCAACTGCTTGGTTTTGTGAAGGATTATTTCAATGGCTCATTTTCTTCGATGATCTCATTTTTTGCCAAAGAAAGCAACCTTACGCTGGAGGAAATGGATCATTTACTCGAAGAAACCCGCCGTGCGCTGGATGACAAACAAACCGATAAAGTGGAATAATTATGGAAGAATTCATTATATATATATTGGGCATTGCTAATTAAATATATATTTGTATTTTTGCAAAAAAAATATGAAATGTCCAAAATGTTCGTGTGATAAAAGAGTTAAGTCCGGGTCCATCAAAGGAGTACAGCGTTATAAATGTAAATGCTGTGGTTGCAACTATACTGTAGAGCTAAAATCAACGGCAAAGCCAAAATCCATGAAAAAGCAAGCTTTACATCTATACCTTGAAGGCTTGGGCTTTCGTTCCATAGGGAGAGTTTTAGGTATAAGCAATGTCTGTGTCTTAAATTGGATTCGCAGTTTTGGCAAATAAGTTCAGGAACTTAATTCGCAAAGCCAGGAAATAGAAATGGTTGAAGTAGATGAAATGCATTCTTACATTGGGTCAAAAAAAACTACTGTTGGATATGGATTGCTGTTGATAGATATGGAAAAAGATTCATCAATTTCGTTATTGGCGACAGGAGCAATGAAACGGCGAAGAAGTTTTGGGAAACAATAAAGCAGCATCAGATGGAGTATATAGCAAGTGATTACTGGAAAGCATATGAGAGCATCATTCCGAAGGAAAAACTTATTCAGACAAAAGCGGAAACATTTACTGTTGAGGGATATAACAGCTTGTTCAGACACTTTTTAGCAAGAATGAGAAGAAAGGCGAAATGCTATTCAAAGAAAGTGGAAATGTTGAAATATTCCATCCTTTTGCTAATGCACTATCGAAATAATACTTTATATATATTTAATTAGCAATACCAAAGAATAATACTTACCATTCTGTGCCATAAGCTCTTGATGGTTGCCTTGTTCGATAATTTGCCCATGATCTAACACTAAAATTTTATCGGCATTGCGCACTGTCAATAATCTGTGGGCTATGATCAGGCTTGTACGCCCTTCCATTAGCTGATCCAAGCCTTTCTGAATAAGCAACTCGCTGCGGGTATCTATATTACTCGTTGCCTCATCCAATAACAATATGGACGGATCAGCAACCGCTGCCCGGGCTATATTCAACAATTGCCGCTGCCCCTGGCTAAGGTTAGCCCCGTCATTCTCCAGCAAAGTATTATATCCCTGCGGCAAGCGTTTGATAAAAGAGTGCGCTGCCGTTAATTTTGCTGCTCGTACTACTTCTTCATCCGTAGCATCAAGCCGTCCGAAACGGATATTTTCACACACCGTACCTGTAAACAGGCGCGTATCCTGCAAAACAATAGCCATAGACCTGCGTAAGCTCTCCCTTTTTATCTGCTGTATCGGATATCCGTCTATTGTTATTTCGCCCGATTTAATATCGAAGAAACGGGGTAACATGTTTAGTATGGTAGTTTTTCCCGCTCCGGTTTCCCCTACCAATGCAATCTTCACACCCGGTCCGGCATGAAGAGACACCCCTTTAAGGATTAACTTTTCGGGTTTATATCCAAAATAAACATCCTTCATTTCCACATCGCCTTTTACATTCGTTAAAACCATGGCATTTACGGCATCTTCTTGTTCGGGTTCTTCGTCTATTATATGGAAGATGCGTTCCGCACCGGCAATAGCTGCCTGAATACTATTATAAAGGCTGGCCAGCTCATTGATCGGACGGCCAAATTGACGGGAATATTGAAGGAAAGCGACTAATCCGCCGACATCAAATCCCCTCATAATGGCTAACAGGGCCCCTACAATAGTAATTATTACATAATTAAGGGTATTCAGGTTTTGCATTACAGGCATCATCATGCCCGAATAGAACTGGGCCTTTTGTGACTTATCTTTTAATCTCTGATTTAACGCATCAAAATCGGCCTCGACTTTATTCTCATGACCGAATACTTTGATCACTTTCTGCCCGCTTATCATCTCCTCTGCATATCCGTTGGTTTCACCCAGGATATCTTGTTGAGCCTTAAAATACTTCCGGCTACGCGAAACAATTCCTTTAGCGCTAAGGAACATTACAGGAACCGTTATCAAAGTAACCAAAGTCAATATAGGACTGATATATATCATCAGACAGAAAATACCGGCAAGCATCAATGCACTCGAAAGCATATCGGACAAACTGTCGGTCAAAGCATTACTGACCTGGTCAATGTCATTTGTGTAACGGCTCATCAAGTCCCCGTGCTGATGCGTATCGAAGTATTTAAGAGGCAATTGTTCCATTTTCCGGAACATATCGGTGCGCATGCGCGTTACGGTGCGCTGTCCTATTTTGTTTAGCAGCCTGTATTGCACATAAGTAGCGGCTACACCCACAAGATAAATGGCTGCCAAAAGGAGGAGGATCTTTATTAAACCGCTGTAAT
>JAISDJ010000071.1 GCA_031264865.1 Tannerellaceae bacterium
TTTTATGCTTTTTTAGGGTGAACGGATAGGAAAAGAAGTACTTTTGAATGGACAACTTTCAGTTTGATACTGAAAAATTAGCACTCAAAAGTGGGTGGGTATGCTCCGGAATATGCAATCTTTTACTTTTTCGATTACAATCTCACCGTCATATTCATTTTTTGTTCGATACCATCCCGAATTATAGTTATTTGTTTGGCATCGAAACTGCATCCGTACTTTATTCTGGTCTCCATCAACTGGTGCAAAATTGCTTTGAGAAATAATTTTATGACGGGAACCTGCTTCTCTTAATATCTCTTTCAGATTAATTTTATCAGGAACAACCTTTATCAAATCCTCATTATTATGCCAAGCTAAAGGTCGCGAAGAAATTTTTTGACTCACTTCCTTGCCCCTAATATTTTCTTTTATAAACTCAAACTCATAAGGTGAAAGAATTGATGATAATAACAAAGGATATGTCTCGTTATCTTTATAATCTTCCAAGAAAACACCTTTCATTCTCAATAGACTCCTCAACTTTGAATCTGTTAAAGATGGATGGTTTAAGACATCTTGAAGTGTGGCTCCAAATGGAATATGCTTATTTACTTCTAATTTTTCCATATCTGTTACCTTAAAACTGAATTATTATAATTGGCAACCGTTAGATTGGTTGTAAATGAAGGGTCATTAAAAGTTTGCTTGATATTATTAACCAAAGGAGAATGCTCTGTTTCAAGATAATCAGGAAAGCAAATCATTGTCGAACCTTGTGAGTTACAACCAATATTTTTGGCAATTCCTATATATTTCATTAGGTCATCTTTATCAAACCCTTCAATCGTAAAAATCATAACAGTAGTTTTATCTCCTTTGCTAATCCTCAACGGCAATATACTTGAATTAATATATTGAACAGGCATAATTTTACCGTTTCTAAGATTTCTTTCATCATTGTTTAATCCATTATTAAAATAGATAAAATCAACCTCATGGTCTCTGTATTTTAATAAAGCAAAACAAATAGCATCATAAATAAATTCAATTCGCTTATTGTCAACTAAAAAAATTCCATCGTGATTAACGCCAGTAGTTAGCTCTACTTTGCCAAGCCTACTTATAATGTCCTGCTCTCCTTTGCCTGAGTTGTTGAGCCAAAATAATACTCCTCTATCAAAATGGGTATCAATATTCTCATGTCGATTTATGGTTTGTTGTTTTAACTCCGATTTTTTAAATGACTCTATCGCTTTGGCTAATTCGGTGTAACGCTCTTTGAATTGTGTAATAATTTGTGACAATGGATAAGGGTCATTGCTATATTTACATGAGTACAATACATTCTCAATGGTATTGCTAATCATGGGACTTAAATAATGATAATATCCGTCAATTCCGTTGGTGCGTTTTCTAAATTCAGAATCGATACTTGCAATATCATCATTTCTCATGGGGTCTTTCCACCCAATAAGACTAAGAAATTCTGCGACAACAGATTCGCCAACTTCTCCGACACGTTTTGAATATTCTCCCATAAATAGTCTATTTTATATTACATGCTTGCCAAAGGTACAGAATAATTATAATATAGGACAGAAAAATAAGAAGTTATTTATTATAAATAGGACACCTAGTCACTTGTAGATAATAATTTGTATTATCGATTCCCTTTGAAGTCTTTTGGTATATCATTTTTCGAAAATTCACACCTATTTTCAACAGGACTTTTATTCTCGTTTACCTTTTGGTATTTTAGGTGGTTTATTTGTACTTGTTACCTCTACCAACTCGTATTTCCCTTTTATCCGTTTCGCCAGTTTCGTCATATCCTCGTTGATTTTGGTACGGGTGACTTCGGCGTAAATTTGGGTGGTCTTGATGGAAAGATGCCCCATCATTTTACTAAGCGTTTCAATCGGAACGCCTTGTGAGAGGCAAATTTCCGTTCCGAACGAATGCCTGCTCATGTGGTAGTGAAGCCGTTTATTGATTCCCGCCAACTTCGCCAACTCCTTCAAATGCTCGTTTACACTGGCGGATGTCCGTATCTTGAAAACTTTACCGTCGCTACCGGAAAACCTTGAACCTTTATACTTGTCGAGTATTTTCATCGGAATATCCAATAGGGGAATATACGAAGCGGTTCCGGTCTTATGCCGGTTCAGGATTATCCACGTGCTACCGTCTTCCCTGTGCACGATATCCGTATGTCGCAGGTTTTTCAAATCTATGTAGGAGACACCCGTGAACGTCGAAAACAAGAATATATCCCGCACGAAATCGAGGGCGCGGCTGTTTATTTGCACTTTCATCAGGCGGTCTATCTCGTCCCGTGAAAGCCAGCGTGGAACGGACAGTATCTTTTCGGGCTTATAATCGAAGAAAGGGTCGTTACGCATCAAACCCTTGTTGAATGCCCGTTTTACCACCGTGCGGAAAGGTTTCATGGTCGCCTTTGCCGTTCGCGCGGCCAACCGAGCATCTATTTTTAGATAATAGGCAAATTCCTCAACCATCGCTTGGTTAACCATACTGAAAGAAATATCGTCGGCATCATATTTATGCCTCAGAAATCCCTTGAAATGCCGGTATGCCGCCGGATAGATACCGTAGGAACTTGCTTCTATCTTGATGCCGACACTTTTTCTTTTTTCTTCGACCAATTCGGAGAACTCCTGCATGACGGTATTTTGACCCGTTCCGATACCACGGAGCGCATTTTTGAGCAACTCGGCGGTTACGAACCCTTGATTCTCTACAATATTGCGGTAATGCGTCTCAAGTGCCGTTTTATAGTCTTCTATCTGTTTATTTATGGCGGTATTATCCTTGCCGGTAGCCAGTCCTTCCGATGCGTTCCATTCGTTGGATAAAATCTCCATTCCCGTACCGAACGCCGTACTTTTACCATCCACGCTGATGCGCCCCATTACCGGACATTTTCCCGATTTCTTTTTCTTGCTCGTATTGAGATAGAATAATATACTGAACGTACTTCTGTTATGTTCCATGATTGTATAAAATTGAAAATATGGTTGTTTTATACCGCATAGTCGAATTTACCCGCAAGGCGCAGGGACAACTGCTTCATATCGTTTCCGATTTTCTCGTTATCAACCTTAGCATAACGCTGGGTAGTCCGTATATCCTTGTGCCCGAGCATCCGGCTGACGCTTTCTATCGGAACTCCCTGCGAGAGGCAGACCTGACTGGCAAAGCAATGGCGCGAGACGTGGAACGTGACGCTCGTTTCAATTCCGCAATGCGCGGCGATTTTTTTAAGGCCGTTGTTTATGGCGTTCAATGTCGGTATGCGGAACACGTGGTCGTCTTTCGCAAATCCCTCGTATTTCTTCATAATCCGTAAGGGAATATCCAACAATTTTACATTGAAGGGAACACCGGTCTTTTGCCGTTTGGCGGAAATCCACAGGCTGCCGTCCTTTTCCGTGACGATTTCTTTCCGCGTAAGTTTTTTCAGGTCGGCGTAGGATATGCCGGTGAACGCGGAAAAGACGAACAAATCGCGAATGTAACATAACTTCGGCTTGGAAAGCGGCGTCGATACGAGCCGTTCCAGTTCGTCCTTTGCAAGCGAACGGTTTCGCTGTTCGGGTCTCGGCGGCTTGTATCCGGTAAAGGGCGGACGGCTGATTAGGTTCCGGTGCAAGGCCATACGTGCCGCTTTCTGTAAATAGATTATGTTGGTAACCATTGTAGCAGGCTTCAAACCGCGCTCCACCCGCAGGTAAAAATCGAATGCTTCAATAAAAGGCAAATCCAAACGGGTAAAGGGTATGTCACCGACCTTGTATTTTTCCCGTAGAAAACATTCGAGATATTTATATGTTGTCCGGTATCCCTGATAGCTTGAAGCAGCACGGTCTATGCCTATCCTCGCACGAAAATCGGACATCATTTCCTCGAACAGAACAAGCAGTGTCATTTGTGCGGTTGCGATTCCCTGAAAGGCGTTCTTTACTTCCGAAGCCGTCGCCGTTCCGGTACGCTCCAAAATATCCTTGTAATGGCGGTGGATGGAGAGATTAATTTTATTAATCTCCCTGTTGAGTTCGACAGCGACACGGCTTTTTCCGGTTGCCCGTCCAGATTTGATGTGCCACAGGCGTTCTTCTACTTTCAATTTGGTACTGAACTGGGCAATACTTTTACCGATGATAATTTTGCCGGTAATCGGGTAAGCGACCTTTTCCCCGTCGCTACATTTTTCCAATCGGCTTTCCCGTTTCAGGTAAAACGAGACTTTTAATTCGTTGCTCATAATACTCGCATTTTTAAGTTTGTAAAATTACTTCCCTTGCGAGTTATTTGAACAATGTAAACGGCAGTCAAACAGCGTTATAGTCGGTCAATCTATGCCATCAATTTGCTGTGTTTTACTCCGTCAAAAACGGGTAACGGTATAGAGACGGAAAGTCTGCGTTACTTTGCATTTTTCGGCAATTTCGGTATCGGACGACTAACGCCAACGAAAGACATAGTTTCCTGATAACTATTCAATTACCTTTCTTTTTCTTTCCTTACTTTTTTGCATCTCAGTTTGCGAAGTACATTCAATATACTGTTTTACATCAACAAACAGAAAGTAAAGAAAAACGGGAAATGCCCCATCATGGGACGGATTACCATTGATGGAAAAGTCGTGCAATACAGCACTAAAGAAGAGATTGAACCTAAGTTTTGGAATGCAAAAGAAGGTTGTTGCACCGGAAAAGGGAACGATTCCAAACGTATCAACAACTGTCTGGATGAACTCAAATGGGAGGCGGAACAGCATTACCAAAAAGACATTGAGCGCAGCGGATATGTTACGGCAGATGGAATCAAAAATGCCATTCAGGGTGTAGGGACAAACGAAGTTACGCTTCTCAAAGAATTTGCCTTGATGACGGAAGAGATAAAGAACGGCATTGGGATTACCCACACCCAAAAGACTTATTACCTGTATGGAAATGCCTGTAATGTAATCCGTGATTTTCTACAGTACAAATATGGAGCCGATGATGTTGAGTTTTCCCGGATCAATAAACAGTTTATGGAAGACTATCATTTTCACCTGCTTACCGTCCGTAATTTCGCAACTTATTCCATTCGGAATTATGTCTGTTTTTTGAACCGTAAATCCCGGATTTTGTAACCACGTTTTCGTTTTCTTATTGGTTTATAGCATTTTATAACATTCATAAATGTTGAATGTGGTTACAATTAGAATAACCCCAATTGAATAAAGGA
>JAISDJ010000073.1 GCA_031264865.1 Tannerellaceae bacterium
CTATAATCTTCGCCGATTATATACTCAACCGGAAAAGTCGTTTTTTGCATTAATACCCCTTCTATACACTCTTTGATATAGGGACCATGATTGTAGGTTGATGTTCGTATAGACACAAGAGGTTCAGGAATTAGTTCAAGCGCCTTATTGGGCAACTCGTAAGAATCTGAAATCCGTTTTTCTATTTCTTCCACTGTTAATGTGCTCATAAAATTCTATTCCCCTAAATCAACACACGCAACTCTTGGCTCAATGCAACAACAGGGACGTAAACTAACAATCCTGACTCCGCTTGCTCTTTGAGGGCCTACTTTCAGAAAGGTCGCTAATACAGTTGTATCTCCATGTAACCCAAGAGGGCCAATATTGCTTTTATTCACCCGCTCTGTTATTTCCCGTTCCATTTTATTTTGTGTATCATATTGTCCATAAACCATAGCTTCTATCATAAGTGACGATGCTTCGAACTGTGAACGTCCAATGCCGATGCAAAGCGTACAAGGCGTACACCCCAGTTGTCCAGATGCGTCTATAGACCAGTTGACTATTTCATCTATTACTACCGATACTTTGTGCTGATGAAAAACGCGATGCGTTTTACCCCTGATTGCAGGTCCTCCGCCAAGCATAAGGATATGCAAACGGAGAATATTTTTATTAGTTTTCTTAATTAGCAATGGCGATGGAGATAAAGCCGCCGGATCAGAATTTAAGCCGCCGGATTGATCGATGCGTTCCATATCATTGCCATCAATAGCCATTGGCCTTCCAGGTAATTGGCGTAGACCTTCTTCTACACCACGATGTATATCTTCTATCAAATTACTGGTTAGTATTTTATCGGGCCCAATCTCTAAAAACAAATGCGGTATTCCGGTGTCGTCACATAAGGGACTTTGTCTTTTCTCCGCAACAAAAGCATTTTCCAATATGGTTTCTAATACCCACTTTGCCTCCGGTATAGTTTCTCGTTCAGTCGCCATTTTATAGGCGGTTATCTTATCATTACGAAAGGCGGATCCGGCCTGTATCAGCGTCTTGGATACTTGATTAATGATATAATCATTATGTTCTATCATTTTAACACTCTATACTATCAGGAATACAAGGTCCGGCCATGCGCTGCCGCAATAATGGCAGGGAAACCATCAATTTTTAAAAGATGCAATGCTTCCATACCTTCCTCTGGAAAAGCGACTATTCTTTGTTCCAAAATCTTACTTTGCAACAAAGCGGTAACCGGAGGAATAATCGCAAAAACAGCATTATTTCTATCGAGAGCTTTCACGGTATCACTGCTTATGGCGCCTTTCCCTAAATGCAGTCTTATACCAGCTTCGGATAAAACAGGAATACTACGCTCAATCTCAAGCTTATTGCTGGATGTAGGCCCCACGCCGGCTATGCTTACCGCAGTATGAAAAATAACACCTCCCCGCAAATCAAGTCCATTCTCAGCGAGCTTTTCCTCACGAAACAGTGAAACCAGTTTTGGCAACGCTGCGTCTCTACCGGTATAAATATACCCCGACAGTGATACCATATCCCCTATCGCCAAATCCAAAATGATTTCTTCAGTTATTGGCGTTGTGATAAATTTCATGAAAACAACTTTATATAACAGGTTTCATCCTCAATGACGCCGTAACTTTTTGCACGCGCCAAAACTTTTTTTGCCCAGCTTGTATGGGGTTTTATTTCGTTCATCTTATTGGCACGCTCGCTTTTAACAACACCCCCAGCAGTGTCAAGAATCTGTAAAGCGTCATGGTATTCCTCCGCAGTAACACACTGCATGGCATTCACGTATTTTAGATGAGTAGGATGGATGATAGTTTTACCTATAAAACCATTTGCCTTATCCAAAATAACTTCCCGCAGAAGTCCGTCAACCGCATCATTAATGACGGGGTCTCTTGTAATGAGGGACCGGTGTATTTTATCTGCCGAAATGTCTGAAAATTTCATGCCGTCATTCACCAGGAAATATTCCCACACAGGCCCCGACACAACATAATCATTATTCCGGGTAAAGGTATTGAGGATATCCAGAAGGCAATCCCGTACCGTCAATATGTCATATATTGTATAGTCAATACCCCGGCGAACGCCGAAGCAGGAAGAAAAATCAGTGGCCCCAACCCTGACATTCAATACCAAGTCTTTATAGCGTTCAACTATTTGTCTTATCCCGGCCAATTCAACAGTGCGGCTTTCCTTATAGGCAATGTGCGAACTTTCCAGAATAGGCATTCCATAGAGTATCTCGTTGAAGCGTAGATTTAGGAGACGGAGATGTTCAAAATATGCACTGCCATTTACTATTGCAAATTTTGGAAACACAAAACCGGCAAATAGTTTAACATGGTTATCTTGCAATTTAGCGGAAAAGCTTTCAAACTGTTCCGGAGAACGGACACGAAAAAAAATAAGAGGAATATCTTCTTCACGAAGGGCGCCCGCTTTTTTTGCTTCCGAGAGTTTATCCAGCAAACGCAACGCATTTACTTCTGCTTGAGGCACGTCTTCTTCTTTAATTGCGTCTTCAAAACACATAACCATTGTTGTAAGACCACGTATTTTCCCATCTACTATTATCGAAAAAAAATCCCTAATCGCCGGCATATAGAGCGCCGCCCCAAGACAATACTGGAGCATTGTTTTCTCAGTATGCTTAGTGAAATCTATGGGCTGTTCAACAAAGGGAAAATCAGAATTATACCGATGATGTTTCAAACTATCCTCCTATTTGAGCGAACCTTTTTGTGAACCGATGGCCTCAGAATAATAGGCATCGATAACCCGCTTAACCAGCACAATTTGCTTCGCCCGTTTCTTCGATTCTTCACTGGTTGTTTCCCAACTATGGGTCTTTGCAACGGATCCGCCCGTTTTAAGATAAATGGGAGCGGCAACCCGTATCATCTCCGGAACTTCATAATGGCGAATGAATCCGCCTGAAGATTCGGGATTTTCCGTATGAATATCAATCGGAATATCTATAGCTTGCCTGATAGCGGCTAGCATTGGAAGCTGAATATCCCGTACCGGATTAATTGAATCAGCGCCAATACTTTCCAGTAATTTTGCCGAACAGGGATTGCCATGGCCACAGTGGGCAGAAACTTTGAATTTACAATCCGCCGGAAGCTCGCCTGCCTTCCGCATTTCATTGAGGAGCCACAGGCAGCCTTCGTCGTACACCAGAAACGACCTACAGCCCAAAACGCAGGCGCGCTTCACGTCCTCTGCCGCACGGACTATCTGTTCCTGCCCCCGCAGCCGATAACCCATACGCTGACCTTCCGGGGTATGCACGGACGCGCTCGTATCAGTAGTAGCCCGCGGTCCAATGGCAAGAATCAAATTCACCTTCCATGTATGAGCCAACTCAACCATTTTTGAAATTTCTTCATCTGTTAACGCCATAATGCCTTTGGTTTGGGTTACCCGGTGAATTGGTATATTGTACGCATCCAATTCTTCAAGCAGCGTTTTCATTGCGCCCGGCCCCTGAATGCCAGGCGCCTCAAAACGATATTGGGCGCCATCTGGAAAACGTTTTTCCGAAGCGGGCAAATGCCACAAGTCTCCTTCGGGGAGGTTGATTTTTTTTAGAAATGATCTTGTTTCTTTCATGTAAAATCCTCTCTATAATAAAAGAAATAGTGTTTCCAATTTTGTTTCTATATTCAAAATTGTCTCTACAATTTTTTTCGCTTCAGGTTTAGTTTTATGACCAAATAAAGCTAAGGAATAAAATTTTTCTTCCAATTCATCCATGGAAACCGGATTTTCGGGTTCTCCCTTGGGATAATCAACCCGCTCTGAATATCTGTCACTACCCATTATAATCTCTACAATTGCAGCGCGTTTTTTCGGCACAAGAGC
>JAISDJ010000140.1 GCA_031264865.1 Tannerellaceae bacterium
AACATGCTCATGGGCGAGGGCAATATTTCCCGGAGGGAATAAATAGCTTAGGATAGGGTTTCAACCCTATCAATGAATGACCCTCCTTCTCCTCGATTTTCACCCTGTAAGGGTGAGATTATGCATTAATTATCACGCCCCTTCAGGGCTAGGGATTGGGTGGGGCCCCCTGGATGATAGGGTTGAAACCCTATCCTAAGCTATTTATTCCCTACGGGAAATTTCGCACGCCCACCATGAGAGAATTTGTTCTCCCTGCGGGAAATATCGCATGCCCATCATACGAGAATTTGTTCCTCCTGCGGGAAATATTGCACATACCCCATGCGAGAATTTGTTTTCTTCCCTGCGGAATATGTCTTCCCCTTTAGGAAATGTTGCACACACCCCATGCGAGAATTTATTCCCTGCGGGAATGTTGTCTCACTCCTGTGAGGATGTGCCCTTGCTCCTGCGGGAATGTTTCATCCCTCTGTGGGGATTTGTTTCCTCTATTATTCGTACATTCGTGCGAAAAATAACGGTGTAAATGGTAATTCTCTCTTGTTGAGCACGAAATTAACTCCTGCCGTCAGGCAGTTTATAAAGGAGCATGGCGGGGATAATCCCGAACGTTTATTGCTCGGCGCTTCACGGTATCCGGAGATAGATATTCCTTTTGCCGTAGGGCAGATTGTGGCAAGGCGGCAGATAGAGGATAAGCTTCCCTCGTGGTTTGCCGATGACGGTTTGTTGTTTCCTTCCGGGATGGCGGCGGAGCAATGCTCTTCGGAGCAGACGGCTCGGTATAAGCAGCGGTTGATCAGTCGGGCAACTTGCCTATGTGATTTAACCGGCGGATTGGGCGTAGACAGTCTTTCTTTTTCATATAAAGCGCAAAAGGTTATCTATATCGAACGGTTTGCCGGTTATTGTGAGGCGGCTCGCCATAACTTCACGGCATTAGGAGCCGGTAATATAGAGATATGGCAAGGAGATGCCGCCTCGCTGCCGGATCGTTTGCCGGATATAGATGTTTTTTACATAGACCCGGCCAGGCGGGGCGAAGGAAACAAACGGGTCTTCGCCCTACAGGATTGTGAGCCCGACCTTACGAAGCTACTGCCCACTTTGCTGGAGGTCGCTCCCAAAGTTATCGCCAAGCTTTCTCCGATGGTTGATATTCGCCAAACATTGGAACAGCTTCCCGGCACGAGGGAAGTACACGTTTTATCGGTTCGGAATGATTGTAAAGAAGTATTGTTCGTTATCGGGCGTTCGAAGGTAGAGCAACCGCTTCCGGTGATCTGCATTAATTATACAACAGAGGCGAAGGAAGAGGCGTTTGTTTTTACCTTGCAGCAAGAAAAACAGCTGGAGGTAACATACGCGAGCGAGATACAATCGTATGTATACGAACCGAATGTTTCCCTTCTGAAGGCGGGTGCATTCAAATCCGTTACAACACTCGGTGTAGGCAAACTACATCCCCATAGTCATTTATATACGTCCGAACAGCTTATCAAGACGTTTCCCGGAAGGATCTTTTATGCCGAAGAAGTTCTACCGTTCAATAACGCACTATGCAAAACGTTGAGGAAGACGGTATCGCAGGCTAATATAACGACCCGAAACTTTCCGCTGACCGTAGAAGAACTACGCAAAAGAACCAAACTAAAAGACGGAGGAAACGTGTATCTCTTCGCCACTACCTTATCGGGCGAAAGGAAAGTGCTGATCAAATGTCGTAAGATAATCCCGACGGCGTCAGGCAAATAATAAAATCATCAGTTGGGCGGTAATCACCCGCAGAAACATCGACAGCGGATAAACAGTAGCATACGACACCGAAGGCTCGTCACCCTCTACCGTTGTATTAGCATAATTAAGCGCCATGGGATTGGCCATACTTCCGCAAAGCATACCGATCGTATTGGCATAATCTACTTTAAAGAAGGTAGAAGCAACGAAGCCCATGATAGCAACGGGCGCCATCGTAATAAGGAAACCAAGGCCTATCCAAACCAATCCTTCCGCTTGGAAAACCGTTTCGAAGAAGTGCGCTCCCGAAGATATACCCAGTCCGGCTAAGTAAATGATGATACCAAACTGACGCATCATCAGGTTTGCACTCTGGGTAGTATAAGTGGTTACTTTCAGACGCGGACCAAACGTTCCCATCAGGATACCGACGATGATCGGCCCTCCGGCAATCCCTAATTTTATAGGAGTAGACATGCCGGGTATCGTGATGGGAAGAACACCCAAAAGCACACCCAGGAAAATACCGGTGAAGATAGCAAACAGATTAGGCGCCGTAAGACGCTTTACCTCATCGCCCAATATCTTCCCTACATTGTTTACCGCCGGAGCCTCGCCTACGATTGTCAGACGGTCGCCCATTTGAAGGCGAAGCCTTGGCGAAGCCAGCAAATCAAAACCGGCGCGGTTTACACGTGTGATATTAATACCATACAGGTTACGAAGCCGCAAGGCCCCCAGTCGTACCCCGTTCAGCTTGCTTCGCGTTACAACGATGCGGCGCGATATCAGATGGCTGTCTATCGTATTCCAGTCTATATCCTCCTTGTTCCAGTCTACATCTTCCTGTTCTCCGAAAAGCATCCGGATGCTCTCTACATCTGTTTTAACGGAGATAACCAACAGATGGTCGCCCTCTTTCAGTATAGCGTCTGAGGTAGGGATGGTTACTTTCCCGTCGCGCCAGATACGGGAGATAACAAAATGTTTGTCTACCGAACGCATTACCTCTTTAATGCTCTTATTAAAGATGGCCGGATTGATTACTTGAAACTCAGCCACGTTCGGTCTGGGCGTTTTCTGTTCCTTCGGCCTGGCAATATCATCAGCGCCCGTAAATCGTTGCATCACCACAATAGCAAGGATCACCCCCACCACTCCTATCGGGTAGGCTACCGCACAGGCAAGCGCCATGTCGGTAGTTCCTTTTACGTTGGAAGGATCCGTTTGTAGCAGCGCCTGTTGGGCGGCTCCAAGCGCCGGCGTGTTCGTTACAGCGCCCGACAGCAGCCCCATCAGGTTGGGAAGGGATACATCCGTTGTACAGCGAAAGAGCAACACCATCAGCAATCCCAGCAACACCACTCCTATAGCCAGGATATTCAGCGTGATCCCTTCGCTTTTAAAGGAAGAAAAAAAGCCGGGTCCCACCTGCAGCCCCAGCGTATAGACAAATAAGATAAGCCCGAAGTTCTGAACAAACGTAAGCATATCCCCATTCACCGTAATACCCAAATGCCCCGCTACAATCCCCACAAAAAACACGAACGTAATACCCAAGGAGACACCGAATATCTTTATTCTGCCAATGGCTAATCCCATGGCCGAAACTATTGAAATGATAATTACCGCCTGTAAAGCCGTAGGTGCAAAGAAAGCTTCGTGTAACCAATCCATCGTTTCTGTTTACTAGTAATCGGAGACAAAGATAAATATTGTTATCTTTGTAGCACTATGTATATTGATTTAGATAAGAAAGAGATACTTAAACATATATCGTCAGAACCATTTCGGATTGTTTCGAAGACGGCAGACCGGTTGGGCTTGGAAGCTTATGTTATTGGGGGATATGTGCGCGATATATACCTGCATCGTGCATCTAAGGATATTGATATTGTAACGGTTGGCAGTGGCATTGAATTGGCAAAAGCAGTTGTATGCGAACTCGGTAAATCGGCCCGTTTATCCGTTTTTAAGAACTTTGGAACCGCCCAGATCAAGAGCGGAGGGTTGGAAATAGAATTCGTAGGAGCACGTAAAGAATCGTACCAACACGACAGTCGCAAACCCATTGTAGAAGACGGTACGCTGGAAGACGACCAGAATCGCCGCGATTTTACCATCAATGCCTTAGCGCTTTGCCTCAACAAAGAACGTTACGGCGAATTAATCGACCCCTTCGACGGCCTGGGAGACATGGAACGTCAAACCATCCGTACGCCGCTCGACCCGGATATTACCTTCAGCGACGATCCGCTTCGGATGATGCGTGCCATTCGGTTTGCTTCGCAACTAGGCTTTTATATCGATCCGGATACGTTTGATGCGATTATACGTAACAAAGAACGGATCCGTATTATTTCCGAAGAACGGATTGCCGACGAGCTGAATAAGATGATCCTTTCGCCTAAACCCTCCATTGGTTTTGAATTATTAGAGCTATCCGGCTTATTGTCTCTTATCTTCCCCGAACTAAGTGCGCTCAAAGGAGCCGAAACGCGTGAAGGCATCGGACACAAAGACAACCTGGCACACACCTTGATGGTGCTCGACCGGCTGAGCCGTCATACGGATAGCCTATGGCTTCGCTGGAGCGCTCTGCTGCACGATATTGCAAAACCGGTGACCAAACGTTGGGACAACCGCCTGGGATGGACCTTTCATAATCACAACTTTGTAGGAGAGAAAATGATACCGGGTATTTTCCGGCGGATGAAACTTCCCATGAATGAGAAAATGAGGTACATACAAAAGCTGGTAAACCTGCATATGCGCCCCATAAACCTGGTGGATGAAGACGTAACCGATTCGGCCATCCGTCGGCTACTCTTTGATGCCGGCAACGATATAGACGACCTGATGCTGCTGTGCGAGGCCGATATAACGAGCAAGAATCCCGAAAAAGTACGCCGTTTCCTGAATAACTTCCGTCTGGTAAGAGAGAAGCTCTCGGAGATAGAAGAGAAGGACCGCATACGCAACTTCCAACCTCCCGTGAGCGGTGAAGAAATTATGACTACCTTCGGGCTTCCCCCTTCCCAACCGGTAGGAGTCATTAAAGAAGCGATCAAGAACGCTATTCTCGACGGAGAGATCCCCAATGAATACGAAGCAGCCCATACCTTTATGCTGAAACGGGCAAAGGCGATGGGGCTGAGGCCTGTTTAAGCGTTCAGGCGTGTAACGGTTTTCACCCCTTTCACCGTCTTTATCTTCCCGATCAATACCCCTAAGGCGTTTGTGTCTTTAACCAATACGGTAAAATGTCCCTGAAAAAAGCCATCTACCGAGTCGATATGGAGCGAACGTAGCGACGCTCCGGTTTCTTTACCGATTACAGACGTGATATTGGTTACAATCGTAATATCGTCTCTCCCTACCACCTGTAGGTTCACGATATACCCATCATTGCCTTTCCCGCTCCACCGGGCTTGAATAATACGATACCCAAACCGATCGAACATACTCTGTGCATTGGGGCAATTCATCCGGTGTATTTTTATCCCTTGCGAAGATACAAAAGCAAATACTTCGTCGCCAAAAATAGGGTTACAGCATTTGGCCAACTTATAGTCAATCCCCGTCAGGTTTTTATCAATGACCAACACATCCTGCTTGGACGAAATTTCTTCTGCTTCGGTGGTAGTCGTGAAATCTTCGGCGCTTCTTACTTCCGAGTGGTCGGTGGTTTCGTTTTCCTTCCGCTCGGCTTCCAGGTATTCTTCTATCACGCGGTTGGCATCCAGGCGTTCTTCGTTCAGGTCTGTATAGAAGTCGGTAACGGTTTTGTAGCCCTTCTTCTTTATGTATCGCATCAAGATGCCTTCGTCTACGTCTATTTTACGGTTTTTAAAACGTCGTTGGAGCAGCTCCTTGGCAAAGTCGGCTGTCTTGGCCGCCTCTTCCCTGAGGGCTTGTTTGATCTTAACGCGGGCTTTGGCTGTTTGTATAAAGGTAAGCCAGTCGCGTTTGGGCGATTGTGTTTGCGAAGTCAGGATCGAAACCGTATCCCCATTCTGCAGAATATGCTTAATCGGTACATTCTTATCATTCACCTTAGCCGAAACACATTTGCTACCAAGATTGGTATGAATGGCGAAAGCGAAATCCAAAACGGTAGCGCCTGCCGGTAGTTTGATCAGCTCTCCTTTGGGCGTAAAGACATAAATTTCGTCTTTATACAGGTCCATTTTAAAATTCATCATCAAGTCCATCGGATCCGTGTCGTTCGATTCCAGCGCCATCCGTACGTTGGTAAGGAAAGAATCGAGGCCGATGTCTTCTTTTACGCCTTTATATTTCCAATGTGCGGCAAGGCCCTTTTCGGCAATCTCATCCATCCGTAGGGTCCGTATCTGTACTTCTACCCACTTGCTTTGAGGCCCCATTACCGTAGCATGCAGGCTTTCGTATCCGTTGCTCTTGGGGATCGATATCCAGTCTTTCATCCGTTTCGGATTGGGTTGGTACATATTCGTTACAATCGAATAGGCCCTCCAGCAGGCTGCTTTCTCTTCTTCACGCGAAGCGCCCGGCATATCCAGGATGATACGTATGGCGAATAAGTCGTAGATGCTTTCAAACTCGATATGCTGTTTCTTCAGTTTGTTATTAATAGAATGTATAGACTTGGTACGCCCTTTGATATCGAAAGTCAATCCGGTTTCTTCTATTTTCTTCTTTACAGGAGCGATAAAGCTGGCTATATAGGCATCGCGCGACCGCTTCGTCTCGTTTAGTTTCTGTTTGATAAAGGCAAATTGTTCCGGATCTGTAAACTTAAGCGAAAGATCTTCCAGCTCTCCCTTTATCTTATATAGCCCCAACCGGTGTGCAAGCGGAGCATACAGATAGGAGGCTTCCATGGCCAGCCGTTTACGGTCTTCTTCATTCACCAGCCGTTTGCCGTTTTGCATCAGGTAAAGCCTGTCGGCAATCATCAGAAGGATCACTCGTACATCTTCGGCGAAAGAGAATAGCAGATGATGAAAATTCTCCGAATCAATGGCTGTATTACGGGCATATAAATGAGACGTTTTAAGCAATCGGGAAATAATAGACGCCACATCCTCGTCAAACGCCTGCTTTACCTCGTCGACCGTTATGATTTTCTTCAATACCGGCCTATACAGCAAGAGAGCGATGATAGGCGCCCGCTTCAAGCCGATATTCGATGCCGCTATCAACGCGGTATCCATATTGCGTAAAAGGCCGTTTATCCCGTTTTTGTCTCTTCCATAGCAATCCAACGATACTACCTTTTGCATAAACGCACGCATCCTCCGGATATCTTCCTTCTCAAGGAATGGATACAGACAAGCGATTAATTCTTTATATTTGGAGCGGAATAAGACTTTCTCTTCCGGCGTAAAAAACACTACTTCAGTCATAACATCAATAAATTAAATCTCCTTATTACGACCCTCAACTATTAATATGTTGTAAAAGTACCTTTTTTTCTTCTAATATATTTACAATCCAATGCTTATTTTATACATTTGTAGTATATGCATAAACCTAAAAAAGCCATCATATGCTAACAAAAGAAGACTTAAGTCAGATCAAAGCCAAAGGTATTTGTGAAGAACAGATAGAGGAACAATTAGCCTCTTTTGCCAAAGGATTTCCGTATCTCGAAATAATAAATTCTGCTTCCATTGGAAAAGGAATCATGTCTATCCCTCAAGATAAACAACTTATATACATTGATGCCTGGGAAGAATATTTGAAGAAGAACAAGACGATCGTAAAATTTGTTCCTGCATCCGGAGCGGCAAGCCGAATGTTTAAAGATTTGTTTGCTTTCCTTGAAGCCGATCGTTCGGCGCCTGATACGCCTTTTGAAAAACAATTTTTTGATGAAATAGAAAAGTTTGCTTTCTATGAGGAGCTGAATAGATTCTGTCGTATTCACCACGAAAAAGATATTCCCGAATTAATGGAAGCCGGAAGCTACAAAGAGATTGTCTCTGCATTACTGAATGAACCGGGATTAAATTACGGCCAGCTCCCCAAGGGCTTACTCCTCTTTCATACATATCCTAAAAGTGTACGTACGGCAATGGAAGAGCATCTGGCCGAAGGGACCATGTATGCTAAAAATAGTGTAGGAGATGTAAATTTACATTTTACCGTATCCGCCGAACACGAGAAGTTGTTTAAAATACTTGTCAACAAGAAAAAGGAGATGTATGAAAACAAGTTTTCCGTAGAATATTCCATTTCTTTCAGCCGGCAAAAACCGTCTACCGATACCCTGGCTGTCGATATGAACAACAATCCCTTCAGGGATACCAAAGGAAAGTTGGTTTTCCGTCCCGGAGGACATGGAGCCTTGATCCAAAACCTCAATGATATTGATGCCGACATTATCTTTATAAAGAATATAGACAACGTAGTGCCCGACAGCTTTAAATACGCAACAGTGATCTATAAGAAAGTATTGGCCGGCGTCTTGATAAAATTACAAACAAAGATACATACGTATTTACGGCTGATAGATAGCGGAAAATACACACATAAGCAAGTAGAAGAAATGATCCACTTCCTGCAAGATGAACTTTGTACGCGTAATCCCGACATTAAATACCTGGAAGATGCAGCATTGATCCTGTATTTAAAAAGAAAATTCCAGCGCCCTATCCGGGTATGCGGCATGGTAAAAAATGCAGGCGAACCGGGAGGAGGACCTTTCCTGGCCGTAAATCAAGACGGAACCGTTTCGCTGCAAATACTCGAAAGCTCACAAATCGATTTGAATGACCCGGCAAAGAAGGAATTATTTGAAAAAGGAACTCATTTTAACCCCGTAGATTTAGTCTGCGCCGTAAAAGATCCTAACGGAAATAAATACAACCTGCCCGATTACGTAGACAAAGAAACCGGTTTCATCTCTATTAAAAGCAAAGACGGCAAAGAACTAAAAGCCCTGGAATTGCCCGGACTATGGAACGGCGCCATGAGCGACTGGAACACCGTCTTCGTAGAAGTCCCGATAGAAACCTTTAATCCGGTTAAAACCGTCAACGACCTACTAAGGCCGGAGCATCAGTAAATAGGTTGTGAAGTTAATACTATATTTCTTTATATGAAAATACTAATTTACGGAGCCGGAATCGTAGGAAGCACCTATGGTTGGCAATTGTCGAAAACAGGCCACGAAATAACCGTTTTAGTCAGGCCTGAAAAGAAACAAACCGTTGAGGAAAATGGAATCCGTATTCATTGTACGGACTTTAGAGGAGGGCAAAAGAAGATAGAAGACGTTCTCTTTAAGCCTGATGTCGTAGACTCACTATCCGCCGACAACCCTTTTGAATACATTCTTGTGGCAACGAACAATCTTCACCTAAAGGAGATACTCCCCGTTCTTTCCGCATCGGCAGGGAAAGACGAGACGCCGACAGCATACATAGTGCAATCTCCGGATTAAAACAATCACATACACCCTTAGGCGAATCAAACGGAGAGACATCCGTGCGGGTACAAAAGATAGCCAAAGCATTAGAAGACGCTAATCTAAAGCCTGTTGTGTACAAAGACATTAAGCGCTGGCTTATCACCCATTATGCCGTTGCAGCCGGACTGTCTGCGGGAATCATGAAAGCAAAAGGCGGACGGAATTTTGCGAGCGATTCTCCTATTCTAAAGGAGACAATAAAGGCTATCCGGGAAGGATTGGAAGTTTGTAGAAAATCAGGCTTCAATCCCAAAACAGAAAAAGCCACCAAGCTTTACTATTTACCGTTCTTCCTCGCCATCCCAATAGCCCGGAAGGTTTATAGTAACGAAGCACTATGCCTTATGTTCGACGGCCATACACAACATTCGCCCGATGAAATGAAGCATATGCTCGAAGACATAATTGCGGAAGGGGAAAAATATAGCGTTAACGTCTCCATTCTTAAACAGATGAAAGAAGCAATATTCAATGCCGTTTGAATCCCCTTGCCGACCTTGTAATTATTTATCAGCATGATCACCTTGAGCTTTCCTCAAATTCTTTACTAATTAAGTCTTTCAGTTGTTTCTCTGGCAATTGTAATTGATATTCTGCAACTCCAATCGGTTTATTGAAATCTCTTAGCGCCATTTCCACCTCTACATGGTCTCTGTCGGCGCATAAAATAATTCCGATAGATGGATTTTCTTCCGGCATTCGCATCTGTTCGTCTAACAACCCAAGATAGTGATTCATTTTCCCAATATATTCAGGCTCGAATTCTCCGATTTTTAATTCAATCGCAATTAATGATTTTAGTTTTCTGTGGAAAAATAGTAAGTCTACAGCATACTCTTTTTTATTAAGAGTAAGTCGGTGTTGATTTCCAATAAAAGTAAAACCATGCCCCAGTTCCAATAAAAATAGTTTGATTTTCTCAACCAATCTCTGTTCAAGTTCTCGTTCTTTTATGGCGGTGGTAACTTTAAGAAAATCCAGATTATATGTAGTTTTTAAAATTTCATCAGCCTGTTCCTGTAAGTGTTCGGGTAATGCTTTATTAAAGTTGTGCTGTTTGGGTAGTATCTTACTATTTCTATATGTATCTGCTTTAATAAAGTTTAAAAGAACATCGCGTGTCCAACCCATTTTAATAGATGATTCTGCATAATAATAAGCTTCCTCAATATCTTTTATTTTGCTAATTATTAAAATATTATGCCTCCATGGTAAAAGTGCAACGCAGCGTTGCACTTTTTCATCAGCGATACAATAAAACTCATAGAAACGCTTCATCTCCCATAGATTCCGAGGTGAAAAGCCGCTCATTCCGGGAAATTCATATTGAAGGTCTGCAGATAACTTTTTTACAACTTGGCTTCCATAACCTTCTTTTAATCCTTTTTCCGAAAGATTTCTTCCGATGTTCCAATACATCTGAACCATGGAATTATTTATACGGTTGGCAATAACAATCCTTGTCGATTTGATTTCGGCTATGATTTGACGAAGTATCACATTATAATCTTGAATGTCAATTTCCTGATTCATAGAAATATTTGTGTTTCTTTGAGATTTTTCTAAAATCTATGGGTTTATGTTCTAACAACTATCCATTTACCCAGCTAAGATATTTATTTTTTCTTATTTCACAGTACAAATTATAAAGTAATCATAACTCCGAAATAGAATAGCTGCTTTTGAAATAACCGGAAATATAATAGCGACGCTTTTATTCCAGCAGACACTGTTTTAATCTGGTTTTTTCGGCTTGTCCCATGTTCAGTTCCTGATGCAGGTAATTGTTGATGCTGCCGTAATGCTTTAGGATTTCTTCTTTTGCTGCATTTAGATACGAGGGTTGTACTCCCCACATTTGGCGAAGTGCGGGTATTGCTTGCTCTGGTATTTGAGGAATGAGTTGTTGTGGCTTCAAATATTGGTTTGTCAGCAAATAATCGTTCATTACCGTATCCCACTCTATATCTAATGCGCTGAGCAGCATGGCGGCTGCAAATCCGGTACGGTCTTTCCCCGCTGTGCAATGGAAAACAATCGGATAACTGTCCGGTTGAAGGAGGATGTTGAAAAATTCCTTGTATTGTGACGTAAATTCCGTAACAAACCGGCGATTGGCCGTTTGCATAAATGCTACGCACTGAGCACTGTCTAACGCACCTGCCATTACTTTTTGCATGATTTGTAAGGTATCATTGCTTCCTACATCGATGGGTAAGCGAACTATGTTTAGACCTTCGGGCAGACGCGAAGGTTCTTTCAGTACTTCATCGTCGGCACGGAAATCAATAACCGTCTTGATTTTCAATTCCTTTATTTTTACCATATCGCTGTCGCTTACCTGTGCAAGCATTTGCGAACGGAATATTTTTTGCCAAATTGTGTGCTTCCCGTCTTCGGACGGATAACCACCAAGATCGCGGAAATTCGGAGCGCCTGTCAATATACCAGCCCGTTGAGGCGGAGTAGTTTGGTTGTTGCACGAAGCAAACAAGACTGTCAGTGTCATGAGAGCAGACACAAGGATTTTTAAAGGTTGTTTGTCTTTTAAATACATGTTTCAATGAATTATGAATAGTGGATGTTTTAATTGTAATTTTTGCAAAAGAAGAATTTTTATATTACAGAACTGTGACGGTATTGTTATTTATGCAATAGTTTGTCGTTAATTAATATTAAATAGTAGCGTTTATATGAACAAGATGTCCTTTTTTTGTGTCTTAGCTTACAAATGATATTACTAAATGAAATAAAATTATGAAAAGAGTATTATTGTATGTCCTTTTGATTCCTGTTTTGTTCGGGATGGCTTCTTGTTCTACTTCAAAGAAAGCGACGGTAGATACATTGGCAGGCTTGGATGGCGAATGGAATATTGTAGAAATGAATGGCAATCAATTGAATCCGGAAGAAACGAAACAATTGATGATATTTGACGTAAACGGCAAAACATTATCCGGTAATGCAGGTTGCAACCGTATGTCGGGCAAAATTGAATACGATGCATCACAGGAAAACGACATCCGATTTTCCAGAATAATCGCTACCCGTATGGCCTGCATGGATATGCGTTACGAAGACGAATTATTGAAAACGCTAGACAAGGTAGCTCGTTTCGACAAAGAAGATGATCCTGCAAAAACCACCCTATCGTTTGCTTTCTATGGAACAGACGGTAGTAAATTGCTCGTTATCGAAAAGAAATAAGGTGATTCGTGTGTGATGGAGCGTTATTTGTAGTCCGGATACAAGAGATACTTTTTGCGCATAGCTTTGTAGGCTGTTAGTTCTTGTTGCCAGGTAGCGCGAATTTCATCTTCACTCATACCGAGAATAATCTGGCGGCGTAGTTCTTTTGTGCCGGCTAATAAGTCGAACCATTCGGGGCGGGTAAAGAAAAAAGCCTGATCGTTTCCTGCTTTCTTGTAGAAATCGAAGAAGAATTGTAGTGAAAGCCCTCCTATAAAGGGATATTCGCGCAGGTCTACGCCGTAGCAGGGTTTATCTTTTTGTAACGGGTTGATGTCAAAACCGGGTAACGATTGGGGCGTAAAGGTAAACGAACCGTATTTTTCGTCCGGATAACCGATCACCTGGAAAGGGAAATAGGTTCCCCTGCCAACGCTGAATGCCGTTGCTTCAAAGAAACATAAAGAGGGAAAGAGGCGAACAGACTGGTCGTTGGGAAGGTTTGGCGATGGCTTTACAGGAAGCCAATAAGGATCACCGTGCGCCCAGTTCAACAGGGTTACGACCTGAAGGTTACAGGTAATCCCGTTTGCAAGCCAACCTTCTTGGTTGATCATCTGCGCCAATTCGCCAACCGTTAATCCGTGAAGTATCGGAATGGGGTCGACTCCTACAAACGATTTAAAGCCCTTTTTACGAATAGGGCCGTCTACAAAGTCGTTGGGGTTGGGGCGGTCTAACACAATAAGATCTACCTTATTTTCGCCGCATGCTTCCATAACGTAGTGCATCGTACTGATATAGGTATAATAACGGGCGCCGACGTCTTGAATATCAAACACCACCACGTCTAGTCCGTCTAACTGAGCAGCCGTAGGTTTGTGGTTTTTTCCGTAGATAGATACAATCGGGATGCCGGTCTTCTTATCGCGACTATCTTTTATTTCTTCGCCGGCATCAGCCGTACCCCGGAAACCATGTTCGGGCGCAAACACCTTTTTTACCTGAATTCCCCGGCTTATTAATGTATCCAGCAGATGCGTTTTGGTTTTCTCCAATATAGACGTCTGGTTTACCACTAAACCTACCTGTTTATCTTTTAATAATCCGGTAATTACATCCATCCGTTCGGCGCCTAAAACGAAAGAATCGGCGGCCTGACTCCAGCCTGTCAGGCACAAAAACAGCCAGCTTACGAATAAAATAGTTTTCTTCATTTATAAAATCTCCTTATTTAGTCTGCAAAGGCAAATGTAGCAAAAGTCCGGATCATTCATTACATTTGTGTCTTTAAATCTTATTGTATATGGATGAAAGGATGAATCCTCTGGATATTATCTCCAACTATTACGTCGTAGGGTCTGATGCTTACCGGATAGTAGTGGCTCATAGCCGTGATGTGGCGGATAAAGCCTTGGCAATTGCCCGTGAGCATCCGGAGATGAACCTCGATATGGCTTTTATTAGCGAAGCGGCTATGCTGCATGATATCGGTATATTTATGTGCAATGCTCCGGAAATAGACTGTCATGGAGAGGCCGATTATATATGTCATGGGTATCTGGGCGCCAATTTGATGCGTAAAGAAGGCTACCCCCGCCATGCGCTTGTTTGCGAGCGTCATACCGGAACAGGCATATCCGAAAGAGAAATAATAGAGCGAAGCCTTCCGCTGCCTCATCATGATATGCTTCCGATATCAATGGAAGAGCAATTAATTTGCTTTGCCGATAAATTTTACAGCAAAACGAAATTAGGCAAAGAAAAGCCGATAAGCAAGATAAAAAAAGGCCTCTCCAAATATGGCGATACAACCCTTTTACGCTTTGAACATTGGTGTAAACTCTTTTTAGGGGAATAAAGGCGGCAAGGTTCCGTATTTTATTATACATTTGCACGCTGAGACACAATACAAAGACAGCATGTCCTCGATAGTCAGAGTCCTATATATAACAACATTAATCATTCTGATCGGAAGTTTGGCCTCACAGGCGCAAGAAGTAATCACTCCGATAGTAGAAGATGTTGTTGTGATTCCTGATACGATTCCGCCGGTTGTGTCTGATACGGTTCCCCGAAAGAACGCCCTGGAGGCTCCGGTTACCTATACGGCATCGGATTCTATTATAATGACTGCCGGCAACTGGGCCTACCTTTACGGGAAGGGAAACGTGAAATACCAACAAATCGAACTGGAAGCCGAAATAATAGAGATGAACATGGACAGCAGCCTGGTATTTGCTAAGTTCGGTCTTGATTCAATAGGTGAAGAATTCGGATACCCCTTATTTAAAGATGGCGGACAAGAATATGAATCCAAAACCATGCGGTATAACTTCAGGTCGAAGAAAGGATACATAACCGATGTTCTTACACAGCAAGGAGAAGGATACGTAACCGCCACACGTACCAAAAAGATGGATGATGATATCCTCAATATGGCCGGCGGACGCTATACTACCTGCGACGAACATGATCATCCTCATTTCTATATCCAGATGACCCGGGCGAAGGTTCATCCGAAAAAGGATATCGTTACAGGTCCTGTTTATTTGGTGCTGGCAGATGTTCCTTTGTATCCGTTAGGACTTCCTTTCGCTTTTTTCCCTTTCTCCGACAAATACTCATCCGGCGTCTTATTCCCTTCTTTCAGCGACGAATCCGCCAGAGGATTCTACCTACGCGACGGAGGATATTACTTTGCCATAAACGATTATATGGACTTGGCTTTGACCGGAGAAATATACTCGAAAGGTTCCTGGGGACTATCCGCCCGTTCCAGTTACAGAAAGAGATATAAATACTCAGGAAGTTTTAATGCAAATTACCTGGTAACGAAATTGGGCGATAAAGGCCTACCGGACTACAGTTTAGCCAAAGACTTTAAACTGAACTGGACGCATAGCCAAGACCCTAAATCAAACCCTTTCCGCACGCTCTCCGCCAGCGTAAACTTTGCTACCAGTAGTTACGACCGAAATAATATTCAGGGGATGTACGGCGCCTCGTCTACCCAGAATACAAAAGGTTCGAGCATTAGTATTACCCAGCGTTTTCCTAACAGTCCGCTTAGCATTTCGGGTACGGCCAATCTAAACCAGGTGCAACGGGATACCACCCTGTCTGTTACCTTTCCCGATATTACGCTTACAATGAGCCGTATATTCCCCTTTAAGCGTAAGAATGCAATAGGATCGGAGCGTTGGTATGAAAAGATCTCCATGAGCTACTCAGGCTATCTGCGGAATAGTATTTCAACAAAAGAATACAAGTTCTTTCAATCGAATATCGTAAGGGATTGGCGAAATGGCATGCAACACCAGATACCGGTAGGCGCTACCTTCAGTGTATTTAATTATATCAACATTTCTCCCAACGTTAGTTATACGGAAAGATGGTATACCAATAAAATAGAGAAAGAATACGATATACAGAAAGATCAATTGGTGGTAAGCGATACCACCTACGGTTTTCATCGGGTGTACAACTATAATGCTTCCATTTCTGCTTCCACCACGCTATATGGCATGTTCCAGCCACTGGGCTTTCTTAAGAAATGGATAAAAACGATTCGTCACCGGATGGACCCATCGGTAAGTGTTAGCTTTGCTCCCGACTTCAGCAACCGTAAGTATGGCTTTTATAAAGAATACAGGTATTTAGATTCGAGGGGAGAAGAACGAACGGAATTCTACTCGCCTTTCGCAAACGGTATGTTTGGTGTGCCTGGGCAAGGCCGACAAGGCAATATAGGCTTTAGCCTCGATAATAATATTGAAGCAAAAGTAGCATCCGAAAAAGATTCTACAGGCATAAAGAAAATAAGTCTTATCGATAAGCTCTCGTTTACCATGAGCCACAATCTGGTGGCAGACTCCTTTAAATGGAGTGATTTGAATGTAAACCTGCGTTTGAAGCTCACGAAGAGTTATTCGATCAATCTGAATGGTATATTTGATACATACACCTATGAAGCCTCTCAGGATGCAAACGGAGTATGGTCGCACCGGAGAGTAGACAGGCTACGTATTCAGGAAGGAAAAGGCCTGGGGCGTTTAAGAAGTACCGGGACCAGCTTCTCCTATACGTTTAATAACGAAACGTTCAAATCAGGCTTATTGGGCCGACTATTCGGCCATTCGGACGGCACCTCGGAAGAAGAAGCTCCCACCGATAATCCGACAGGGATGGAAACGCTCGACCAAATAGACCAATATGGAGAAAACCAAAGCTTAGTGCCCGAAGAAAGCACAGGCGGCGGACGATTGAGAGGCAAGAAAAAGGATACAAGCGGAGAGTTCGACCCAGACGGTTATTGGACAAATGCTTTCCCCTGGAGCCTTTCGTTTAACTATAGCCTGAACCTCAATTATGGCGATTTCAATTACATGAAGAAAGAATATGATTACAGGCTGACGCATGCATTAAGTTTCAGTGGAAATCTGCAACCTACGAAGAACTGGCGCTTTAACTTCAATGCCACGTATGATTTCGATACAAAGAGGATATCTTACCTTACGTGTAATGTGTCGCGAAACTTACATTGTTTCAATATGACGGCCAGTTTTATTCCCGTAGGCCCGTATAAATCTTATTCTTTCTCCGTGGCAGTAAGTTCTTCTTTATTAAAAGACCTCAAGTACGACCGGAGAAGTAATTACAGAGAAGGACAGCAATGGTATTAATTTACCAATCAACAGGTGTTTGCCCGCTTGCAGCAAGATAATCGTTTGCCTTACTGAAATGCTTATTGCCAAAGAATCCCCGGTGAGCGGATAAGGGCGATGGATGCACGGAAGCTAAAACTAAATTACGGTTCTTGTCAATAAATGCGCCTTTCTTTTGCGCATACGAACCCCATAAGATGTACACAATATGGTGGCGCGATTCGGCCAGTCGATGGATCACGGCATCGGTAAATGTCTCCCAACCTTTATTTTGATGCGAACCTGCCTGATGAGCGCGGACCGTTAATGTGGCATTGAGCAAAAGAACACCCTGGCGTGCCCAGCGTGTCAGATCACCGGTTGCGGGAATGGGTTTTTGCAGGTCGCTTTTAATTTCCTGAAAAATATTAATGAGTGAGGGGGGGAAACGAACGCCTTCTTTCACCGAGAAGCAAAGTCCATGCGCCTGCCCCGGTTCATGGTAAGGATCTTGTCCTAAAATAACAACCTTCACTTTATCGAAAGGACAATGCTCAAAAGCGCTAAAAATAACAGAACCAGCAGGGTAAACGACTTCCTGCTGGTATTCTTGCCTTACGAAATTTATTAATTTACTGAAATAATCTTTTTCAAATTCGGGAGCCAACTGTTCTTTCCAACTTGGCTCTATTTTTACATCCATACTGGTTTTATATTAAAGACATGCCTGCTTCCTTTGCCTTTTTGCGCATATCTTCCGGCCAAATACTGGCCTGTATCTCTCCAATATGCGCCTTACGTAGGTAAAACATACATAAACGGCTTTGTCCGATCCCTCCTCCAATGCTCTGGGGCAGCTCTCCGTTCAGCAATCGTTTATGAAAATATAATTCTTTGCGACCTGCTTCACCCGTTAGGTCCAACTGTCTGAGGAGAGCCTCTTTATTAACCCGTATCCCCATCGACGACAATTCCATGGCACGATCAAGTATATGGTTCCACACGAATAAGTCACCATTCAGCCCTATTTTACCGTCGGGCGTGTGGGTAGACCAGTCGTCGTAGTCGGGAGCTCGTCCGTCATGCTTTTCGCCATTACTTAATTTGCCCCCTATTCCAATGATAAATATAGCACCATACTCCTTGGTGATAGCATCCTCGCGTTGCTTGGGTGTAAAGGTAGGATATTTTTGCAATAAATCTTCTGCATGAATAAAGGAAATCTTCTGGGGCAGAATCGGTTTTATTTCGGGAAACATTTCATACACCATATATTCCGTACGGACCATTGCTGCATAAATCCGGCGTACGATCTCTTTAAGAAAGTCAATCGTACGTTCTTCTTCCTTCATGGTACGTTCCCAGTCCCATTGGTCTACATACAAAGAATGTAAGTTGCCGAGTTCTTCATCCGAACGAATGGCATTCATATCCGTATAGATGCCGTATCCTTCTTCGATACCGTAGTCGGCCAATGTGAGGCGTTTCCATTTGGCTAATGAATGAACGATCTCCGCTTTGGAATCGTTTAAATCCTTGATTGGGAATGTAACGGCTCGTTCTACGCCATTTAAGTCGTCGTTAATACCCATACCTTTCAATACAAATAACGGAGCGGTAACGCGTCTTAATCGCAGCTCCGAAGAAAGGTTTTGCTGGAAGAAGTCTTTTATTTTTTTTATTCCCAATTCTGTTTGAGAAAGATTCAACGAGGCATTATATCCAATCGGTTTGATAAGGTAACTCATATTGTTTTGTCGTATTTTGTATATATAAATTATGATCGACAAAAATAGTGATTAATATAAAAATAGCAAGCCTTTTTCTATTTTTTTATTGCAAAATGATATCTAAAAAGAAAAGAATCCTTTCAAAATATCAACCCCCCAACCAGTGTTCGGCGACTAGGTTTGTCTTAAGCCGGCGATACGGATACCATCTTCTTCGATGGTAATCAATTGCTGTTTGTATAAGGAACCGATGGCTTGTTTGAATGTTTTTTTACTGCAACGGAAGAGGGCGTAAATTTCTTCCGGCTCACTTTTGTCATGGATGCGTAAGAAACCGTTATGAATGCGTAATGATTCCAGGATTGTAGCGGCAACTCCTTCTACTTTTCCGTATCCCAGCGGCGTGAGGCTGACGTCTATTTTTTCGTCTTCGCGTACTTCTTTGATATATCCGGTTACTTGTTCTCCTTTTTCGAGCTGCCGGAATACGTCTTTATGATAAAGAAGTCCCCAATGCAGATTGTTGACAATCACTTTATAGCCTAAGTCCGTTTCATCGGCCACTAATAAATCAACCTGTTGATTGAAACTATAATTAGGGAGCGTATTGTCGAGAAACTTTTCAATGCGCGCCGACGCCACAATACGTCCGGAAACATGGTCCAGATGAACGTATACCAAGTACCACCGGCCTTCTTGCATGGGAGCCTTCTGTTCTCTGAACGGGACAAGCAGGTCTTTCATCAACCCCCACTCCAGAAAAGCGCCCATTTCGTTAACCGACTTTACTTCCATAAACTTAAATTCGCCTACTGTGGCAAGCGGATGCACGGTTGTAGCGATCAACCGTCCTTCATTATCATGATAGATAAAGGCTTCTACTTCATCGCCTGGTTTCACGTTTTTAGGGACATAACGTGCCGGCAGGAGTATCTCCCGGCCATTCCCTCCATCTAAATAAACACCAAAATCAAGGTCTTTAACGATTTTCAATGTATTGAACTTGCCTATTTCCATATTCTACCCGTTTATAAATACAAAGGTATGGGATTTATCTATATTTTTGATTCGGAATGTAGCAATATATTAACTAAAACATCGTTATAGCTGTAATAATAGAGCCGGAGTATCGGGCTTTGCTGTGTATTGAATTAAAATCGTATCTTTGCACCCATTTTGAAATAGTTAATTATGAAGAGTAAACTTGTATCGGCGCTTTTGCTAACATTCCTGTTATCTTGTTCGGCACCCAAAGACGTTCTTTATTTTCAAGGACTTGATAACCTTACACACGAACAACTTGCACAGTTAAACCAAACTTATTCATCAAGGATAGTAGCTAATGATATCTTAGCCATATCTGTTTCATTTTGGGATGCAACGGCCATCCTCCCTTTTAATCCTCCTGCTACAAGCAGGCTGACGCCGGGAATAGCCGAGGTGTCTCCTACAGAATACCTGCCTACCTATCTGGTAGATACAGACGGCTCCATCACCTTCCCCGTAATAGGGAAAGTACAAGCCGCCGGATTGTCTAAACAGGAATTGATAGATAGCCTGAAGGAGAAAATAGCCCATTATATAAAAGGGGGCGATGTATCGGTATCGATCAGCATAATAAACTATAAGGTAACGTTAATGGGTGAAGTAGCCCGTCCGGGCGCATTAACCATCCGGAACGAAAAAATATCAATTATTGATGCGATCGGACAATGTGGCGACCTTACCATCAATGGAAATCGAAAAAACATCCTGGTCATACGTGATAATAACGGCGTAAAAGAGTTCGGTAGGATTGATCTGACCGACCCGGCCATTTTCACCTCTCCTTATTACTATCTAAGGCAAAACGATATGATTTATATAGAACCTAACAGGGCCAAACAAAAGAATGCCCGGTATAGCCAGGCCCAATCGTATAATGTAACCGTATTTTCAACGATCCTGAGTACGGTATCAGTTGTATCCACAGTAGTCTTAGCAATTATTACAGCAAATAAAAAATAACAAATAGTAAAAAGATGGATGTAAAAGATAACGAAACAATAAGCCTGAAATCTATTTTAGTAAACTACTTGCTCCATTGGAAATTGATCCTGGTAGTTGGCTTCATTGCTGTGATATTAGCCGTTTTTTACCTGATTTTCTACCCCAAAACATACGAAACGATGGCGCGGGTACAGATACAAGACGAGAATAATCCGCTTTCTTCCGGCGGTCTGGCGCTTGGCGACGCCGCAGGGATTATGAAATCATTCGGTTTGGGAGGAATCTCCGCCGGAAGTATTGTTATTGATGATGAAATCGCTATGTTTACTTCAAACCGTTTGCTGAGCGAAATGATTTACAAACTCGGATTATATGCCGAATATACCAAGCCCTATTCCTTTTACCGGCTTTATGACGAAAAACCGTTGACCGTAACGGTTGATTCGGCCGTTTGCTACCAACTGGAATATGAGATAGAATTCAAGGTAGTTTCCTCCGCCAATAAAATTGACATCAAAGCAATGGTAGAATCAGACAACGACCGGGAAGAGTCCTTTCAGTTCGCCTCTTTGCCCGCCGTAGTAAAGATGAAAGAGGGAGAATTTGTATTCAGCCACACCTTGTTGGGACAGAGCAATCCTGATTATACATTATATGTAGTTATCCGTCCGCTAACATCTGTTTCCGATGATTTGGCCAGCGAATTTACCATTGAAGAAATATCGAAAACGTCAAACGTAATCGAATTTAACACAACAGACTATGAAAGGCGGCGAAGTAAAGATATGTTCAACACGCTTATCGCTTTGTACAACGAACGATCACAAGAATACAAGAATGAATTGGCCGTACACTCGATAGCGTTTCTGAACGAACGAATTGATAGTGTAACGAATGAATTATTCGTTATCGAAAAGAAAATAGAAGATTATAAAGCAAAAAACAGGATCACTATGGTAGAGTCTGATGTTCAATATTATGTTGAATATATGAGGGATCTGCAAACGAAGATGATAGAAGCCGAAGCACAGTCGCACACGATTAAACTTATGGATTCTTTTGTAAAAGACAAAGGAAACCGGTATAAAATAATACCTTCTCTGTTATCAACCGGACAGGAATCCGAGACAAACCCGTTCTCGCTCTATAATCAAGCCTTGCTCGAACGCGAACGCCTTATCAGAAATACCGGGGAAGATAATCCGCTACTCCCGTCTCTGAACGCACAGATTGATAAATTGCGCGAGGGAGTTTTCCAAATGATCGATAATGCTCACCAAAGTATACAATTAGTTATAAACGAGTTGAAAGAAAAAGAACAAAGTTTGTTCAATCGAATGGGAGAAGTACCTCAGCAAGAGCGAATTTATGTTGATTATAAAAGAAGTCAGGAGATACTTCAGGGAATGTATCTCATCTTGCTTCAAAAAAGAGAAGAGATTGTTTTGTCGATTGCACAAACGAAAGAAAAAGCAAAAATTATTGATCCGGCATTTAATATGCCAAGGCCTATAGCTCCCCGAAAGCTATATGCAGCTATTGGTATTGTATTTTTCACGCTATTGATTACTGTGGGGTGGATTTATGGAAAAAAACAACTAACCGAATTAATTGAAGAATTTCAAAAGGCGAATAAATGATATTAGCCAAAATATCGGATTTGCTAAAAAGACCAATGGCCCGGAATTTTGGGGCATTGGTTCTGTTACAAGGCGTGAATTACCTGTTGCCATTAATATCCTTTCCATTTCTTGTTCGTGTATTAGGCGTCGAACGGTGGGGGTTGGTTTCTTTCGGATATGCATTAATACAGTATTTTGTTCTTTTCTCCGACTTCGGCTTCAACCTGTCGGCTACAAAATATATATCCATCCACAGAGATGATGAAAAACAGATAAACAGGTATCTGAATAGCGCCTTTATTTGTAGGATATTGTTAGGATTCCTTGGTTTCATTATTTTGCTTATACTAATCTCAACGGTCGACCGTTTCAGACAAGACGCTGCATTTTATTTAATGTATTTTGGGATAGTAGTAGGCAATGTCATGTTTCCTATGTGGTTTTTCCAGGGAATGGAAAAGATGAAGTACATAACGATATTTAATATTGTAACGAAACTAATTAGCTTTATCCCCTTTTTTATTTTTATCCGTGAACCTGAAGATTATATTTTAGTCCCTCTGTTTTATACGATCGGTTATGTTTTTGCAGGCCTGATTAGTATATATATTATCTATTTCAAAGAAAAAATGAAGTGGTTTTTACCCACTTTAGCCGAAATCAAATTTGCATTTAAAGATAGTTCGACCTATTTCCTTTCGCGCATATCCGTTTCAATATTTACGTATAGTAATTCGCTTATTTTAGGATTGGTTTGCGGCAACACGGCTACCGGCTACTATTCGATGGCGGAGAAATTATATCAGGCATACAATCAGCTGTTAACTCCGTTTACCGGTGTTTTATTCCCACATATGGCTAAGACCCAGGATATCTGTTTTTTCAAGAAGGTATTCAAATGCATTACATCCATTAATATTTTCTTACTTATAGGCATATTGCTGGCTTCCTTCTGGATTATCCAGATTGTATATGGAGAAAAAGCGCAGATGGAGAGTTTAACTGTATTCCGGATTTTACTGTTTGGTTGTTTCTTTACCATTCCGTCTATGCTTCTGGGCTATCCGTTTTTGGCTGCCGTAGGATATTCTTTTTATACGAATTGGACTATAATTGTTGTTTCCTTGTTGCATCTACTCGGATTAGCCATATTGTTCTTCTCAGGATATCTTACCATAAATACGGTTGCTGCCTTGGTAGTAGTAGCCGAGTTACTTTTATTTACATTCCGGCTAAGGGCCGTTGTGCATTATAAATTATTTAAGTGATGAATAAAGTAGACTATAATAGATTATTTCCTGATAACCGCCATGAAGGTGAAACCGTCTTGCGCCAGGCCCAACTCGTATTGTTGCGCATGTTTAAGATAATCGATCATATATGTAGAAAACACGATATAAAATATTGGATGTGTTCAGGAACATTACTAGGAGCAGTCAGACACAAAGGATTCATACCTTGGGATGACGACCTCGACATTTGTATGTTGCGCGAAGACTACGAGAAGTTTATAGGGATTGCCGTTAACGAATTCCCCACGGATATGATCCTTCAAACGCGCGAAGTAGATCCAAGTTATACCACCCTGCCTCTTCCTTGCAAAGTAAGGGATAAGAAAAGCTTTATTCTTTCACCCGGTTTTGACGACGACAAAAGTGAAAAGGGATTATTTATCGATATTTTTCCAGCCGACCGGTATCATATTGATAAATGGAATTTCTTTTTCGAACGAACCATCAAAACCTATAATAAATTTATCAGCAAATGTCTGGAGGCAGCCAACTATAAGCATTTATCCTTCGAAAAGAAAATACTTGCTTTCTTTCACCCGGTATTCAAATTTTTACTGCAAAGATACCTTAAAGTAGCCTGTAAACTGATCAACAGAAACCGGAATTTGGGGAACAACTGCTACATTGGCCATGGTTTCGACACCTTGTGGAAGCGTTTCTTCAGCTATGACGACATAATGCCTTTGATAGAATTAGAATTTGAAGGAAGCTTGTTTTTCGCACCTCATTCTCCGGATGTCTACCTGACTACATTATATGGTAAAAACTATATGACACCTCCTCCCGAAGCAAAGCGACAAGCGGCCCAGCATGCGTATGCCATAAAACCTATTTTAGAGGATGTCGTTTGATTTTGAAACGATTCTTTTTGAAAAAATAATAATGGCTTTTCAGGTGTATCAACGTTTTTTTACTGAAACGAGCGCTATTACGTTGATGAGCATGGATCATTCGGGCTTGTGGATGGTAAACAACACTTTTTCCGGCAAACCAGCACCGTTGACAAATATCAGCATCTTCTACATATAAAAAGAAATGTTCGTCGAATCCGCCTAATTCCCGATAGAAATCGCTTCTGAACAGTAATGCTGCGCCTAAGCACCAATCGACAGTTGCAGGCTGTTCGTCGGATAATTCAGGTGTTAAATAAGCCTGTACCGTTGCATTCCGGGTATCATCTCTACCTAATGTAAAAGCGCGATACATCAATAGTTTAATGTTCATAAAATTGCGTGCAGAGCGTTGTATGCTGAGGTCTTGGTTCAGCAACATCGGAGCAACAATACCAACAGGTTCATTTTTTCTAAGATAGTTGTATAAGATATCAACAGCATCCGGCAATAAGATGATATCCGGATTGAGAATCAGTATATAATTACCTTGCGCCCGGGCAGCGCCTATATTGTTGTTTTTTGCAAAACCATAGGTTTGTTTATTCTCAATAATATGGATAGCGGGAAATTCTTTTCTTACATATTCTGCCGTACCATCAGTAGAATTGTTGTCGACCAAAATAACTTCAAAAGATACCTTGGGCGGGCAAGTGATAAATAAAGAATGCAACATCTGCTTAAGCAGAGTAAGATGATTCATCGCTACGGTAATGATTGATATCTCCGGTTTCATTTGTGGCAAATGTTTCTAATTCGTGCTTTTGTTCAGAAAAAACGAGTCCTAACAACATCATCATAAAAAATCCCCGATGCCCGGTAAATGTGGCGTCGGCTATGCTTTCGATAAGGAAATAAAAGATGATAATTGATGTGATGATCAGGTATTTAGTATTTTGACTGTATTTAATTACTTTCTGAGATTTCCGAATAAGATAAATAAAAAAGGTAATAAAAAGGACAACCCCCACTACGCCGAATTGAGCCAGGCATGGATAATAGGTATCGGCAATATAGCTATAATTCGAACTATTCATCCCATAAATCTTCTCTACACCATATCTGGCATAAATATCCGAATAATACACTCCTGAAGAATAAGAGGCAAAACTACCCAATCCGGAGCCAAACGGAAAATAATCCTTGAAAATATCCATTGACGTCATATAAAGCATAAACCGGGCTAACAGGCCTGTTTCTACTTCTTCCACTTCGCCACTGAGGGCAAAGTATAAATCAATTTTCTGCCAGCCAACAATAATTATTGCTACTAAAACAACCAATGAGAGTAAAATTGTTTTGAAATTGAACTTCAGATATTTGATATACGGAGCAAATAAGACAAGTACAATCGCCAACAAGTAAATGCCATAGAACTTAGAACGGGTAGAAAACAACCCCACGGAAAGCATGAGAATAAAAACAAACTTATCTTTGGGAGTGTTGTCGCTGCAAAAAAGATAAATGAGCGAAACTGCCAGGACACAGGCATAATAATAGGATACGTGATACATCGCATCAAAAATAATCCGATCTTTGAAGACAGACAAAATGCCTAAGAGAAAAAGGATAAGCCAGCTCGCAACACAGATAATACGTAATTTGGCCTTTTGGTTCTTATCGAATAACGGACATAGCTGGTAAACAATGAAAAAAGCCACATAGGGTTTTAGCTGAATGATGAAATCGGAAACAATAGCTTTCTTTACATTACTGCCTATATAAAAGGAATAACCGAGGTAAAACAGAAAAACGCCTAACGTAATAAGAAACACTTTGTTCATCGGCCAATCCCGTTGCTTGGATACTACATAGCAAAAGAATATAATAAGGATGAATGCACAAAGCTCGTCTACTCCGTCAAATCCGATTGTTCCGTACAATAGAAGGCCGAAAACCAACGAAATGACAAAGAATAGGTAGTATGTATTATTAATAAATTGCTGCGTCATATAGTTACCGAATAAAAAACGGTTTCTTTCATAGATTATTGTATGGCTTTTATTTGATATTCTTCCGGTACAGGTCTTGATAAGCCACCTGATATTGACTAGACATTCGTTCGGCCGTATAATGCTCCAGAAATACTTTTTTAATTTCAGCTTCAGCCTCATTCCTTTTTATCGAACAGGTCAGGTGCTTTATCTTATCTACAATGTCATCTACGTCATGTTGATTAATAATGTATCCGGCTATCCGGCCCATTTTAGACATTACTTCTTTGTGCGAAGGAATATCCGAAAGGAGAAAAGGTAAGCCAATTGTCATACTTTCCAATAATGTATTTGCCAAACCTTCTACTTCCGATGCTGAAATGTAATAATCAGAAGCAATCAGGTAATCGTATACCTCGGTGGTAAATCCCGGAAACCTCAGTCGTTCCGATTCTTCCCGTTTCAACGGTTCCCACATGGGTCCGTCGCCCAGCATGATAAGCCCTATCGATGGGTCGTTCAGTTTCTTGAACGCCTCAACCAGTATATCCGGATTTTTCTCTTTCGAGAAACGGCCTACAAATATAAAATAGCCGACATGCTCGCATAGGCGATACTTCTCGCGCAATTGTTTTTTCCGTTCTTCGTTCCGGCTCCATACAGGCAATGAACTTCCGTTTGGAATGCTCATTATATCCCAGTTTTTATGCTGTTTGTATAAAGCGCTTACGCTTTCGGCACATCCGATAGGTAAATCTGTACGACGAGTAAAATAATTATTAAGTAAAACCACCAAATCCCCTTTCCATCCGCCATACAGAATCTGCTGTTGCAAGCCGGGATAAATATGAATCGTATAAATCCGTTTATATCGTTTCGGCAAAAAACACATCAGGTATAAAGAGCGTGGACAATGCGCATGAAGCATATGAGGATCGATCTCCCGCACCTTTTCTTTAAGTCTTAAAAACAACTGCAAGGGATTGAGAAATTCTTGTTTCGCAAGCTGATGAATGGCTATCGGCAATTGCTGAAAGCTTTCTATACGGCTCGTTGTTTTCTCCGGGATTAATGTGATAACAGACACATCAAATATAGACAAATCCATATATTTGATAATGTTATACATAACATTAACAGGCCCTTCGTTTGCTAATGATGAAACAAGAAAACAGACTTTAATCATTCTATACGATACTTTCTTATTTAAAAAGCCAAAGTTACGACTATTTTTTGTTATGAGACAATATTACTGAATGATGAGCGGAATAGTACTTAAAATATTCGCACGTTAATCAAATGATTAATATCTTTGTTATGTCAGTAATAACTAACAATCCCCCGGAAGAGGTCCAAAAGTCAAAAAAAAAATATGAATTTACAAGCAGAGTTTGAAAGATTGAAAGAATGTTATTTTGATCCAGATCAGGAAAAGTTTCAAAAACACTATCTATACGTTTGTGATAAATATCCAGAGGAGAAAGAACAAATAGATAACTATTTGGCAGCTATCATTGATGGATCAATCAAACGAATAGATAGTTTTATTGAAGAAACGAAAGTGAAGATGCAATTAATGGAAGTTACGGAAATAGTTTCCCTTTCTTATATTGCTAAAAACTACTTTCATAAGACAAGAACCTGGCTTTATCAGAAAATCAATGGAAATAAAATCAATGGAAAACCAGCTTCATTTACAAAAGAAGAAATAAATACGTTGAATCATGCCATTCAGGATATAAGCAAGAAATTAGGTTCAACAGTTATTTCGTTATAAGCTGTTATTATTGACACAAACCCTGAATTGAACCTGTTCAGGTAGTCCCGGCGCTATTTATTTAGCATCGGGGCTTTTTCCCCCACTAAATTAAACATTGTTTGTTAATAAAGGGTGCATCCACTAACAAAAGTGGGTACGATGTTTTACAAATCAGATAATCCGCTCCCGTATATCCATTAGGAACATTACGGTCAACACTTCTGTACCCGCCAAATTTACATTGTTATATTTAAATTTTTCCATCTCGAACCAATTACCTGTTTCACTATTATGACGAAGATCATTCTCATCCCGGAATCACATCTACTATAATAATACGCGAAGAAAAACTAAATATTTCATATAACTATTTATGAACATTTACTTAATAAGAGACTGATAATGAACGAAGAAAATTTAAACATTCTCCAAATAAGATAAAATTAACTCATATTAACCAAATATTAAATCTGTTATATTATTTCATTCGTATATCTACAGCAGATTATTTTATTGTTAACTGTCGCTAACTAATGAGAGAGCTAGAAAATAACATTTATAAATCAAAGACCAAAGGAAAGCAATCTGCAATTTCGGTGATCATGCCTGTTTATATAGAACAAAAAATGTATACTTACAAAGTATGGAAAAGAACCAAATGGCCTTTATCCACCGGTATAAAGCAGACAAACAGCAATTAGCCGATGAATGGATGTTCAGCGTTAAGGAGTTACTAAAAGTTTCAAATATTAACATGCCTAAATTAAAAGAGTATATTACAACATGGAAATAGAAAATAAGAATTTAAACAATACCCTTAAGGTTGAAAAAGGGAATATACTTGAACGGATTGCCAGCCATTTAATCATAAATGCCAGTTTCTTACCCGATTTGAGCTTGTATCATGGAAAGATGGGCATTGTTCTTTTTTTTGCCCATTATGCCAGATACACCAGAGAAACATTGTACGATGATTTTGCAGGAGAATTGCTGGATGAAATATACGAAGAAATTCATACCGATATACCCGTTAATTTTGAATCGGGTTTATGTGGCATCGGTTGGGCAATAGAATATCTGGTATGGAATAAATTTGCAGAAGGCGATGTAGCAGAAATACTGGAAGATATTGATCTGCGGATTATGGAACGGGATCCTTTACGGATAAAAGATCTCAGATTGAGAACCGGATTGGCGGGTATCGCATATTATGTGGCGGCACATATTCCCGACATAAATAAGAATACTACAGTATTGGATACGGGCTATTTGCGGAATCTACAAGAAGCCATATGTAAAGCAGAGTTAAAAGAAAAAAGGGAAAATCAGCTTTCTTTTCCCGCTTTTTTGCTCGAGAAAAACACAATTGAAATTGAAAACGATACGGATATTTCAACCCTTCCTTTGGGTATAACGAATGGAATTAGTGGAGTAGGGCTTAAATATATGATTAAATGAAAAACATATTTATAATAAACCAGCAAAGTAAGTCTACCAATTATGGAATTGGTACATACACCCGTCAATTAACAGAAGTCTTCCGAAAGTTGCCCGTTTGTTTATATATTATAAATGTAGGAGGCGCTGGGGAAGTATCCAAGGAAGAAAAAGATGGAGTTTGTTACATAAATATTCCACGATCACGACAAACGCTTGATCCCTTTAACAAAAATTACGACCGATATCTTCGCAATGTATATTATACAATACGGCTTAATGTAAGAATTGAAGATGATAATACATTTTTTTTCAATCATATGAATCTATCCAGATTAGGGGAATTGTTGAAAAAGAATATCAAATGTCGGATTATCTTGATTGTTCATTATATGGATTGGTCTTTCACATTATTGGGAGATATAAAAAAAATGAAGGAAATTATTAAACAACCTTCGAATTCAATGGAAGAATCCATAGTAAGAGCATTTGAGAGTGAACGGCAGTGCATGAGGGATGTGGCAGATCATATCATAGCCATTGCCAAACATTCGTATAAAACCGTTCGGACATTGTATAAAATACCGGCTGAAAAAATAACATTAATTCCCAATGGACTGAAAGATGTATATCGCAAACGTAGCAAAAAAGAGAAAGCCGAGATACGCAAAAAATACTATATCCAAAACAAAGAGAAGATATTGATCTTCTCGGGAAGATTGGATCCGGTAAAAGGTGTAAGCCTGCTGATCGAATCATTTAAAATAATACTGGAAGAAAACTCTGATATTAAATTATTCATTGTAGGCGATGGCTCTTTAAATCTCTCTTTGGGTGAGGCTAATCCCTGTTGGTCTCGCATTATATTTACCGGATATCTACCACAAGAACAGTTGTTTGAACTGTATTCCATAGCCGATATAGGAATAGTCACCTCACTTCATGAAGAGTTTGGTTATGTAGCTATTGAAATGATGATGCAAGGGTTGCCCGTTGTTGCTAATAAGACAACAGGATTAAAAGAAACTATTAATGATAAAATCAATGGTTTGCTTATTAAGATTAGTACAAATGAAGAACTTAAAAAAGCATCATTGAAAAAAATGAATAAATTGATTGTTGAACTATTATATGATCCGCTAAAATGCGAAAAATACAGTAAAGAAGGAAGAAAAATATTCCTGGAGAAATATTGTATTCATGTTTTTAATGAAAATATAATAGAACTGTATAACAATATATTGAATAATAATTATTACATAAGATGATTACTAATAAAATATTCAAGACAAAGAATTCGAATAGTTATTTATATTCACGCAAAAATAATTCTTTTTACTTCATTCCGCCGAAAATGGAATTAATGTTATCAGATAAATCTGCTGTTTTAGATAACTATTATTATAAGAAAATGGAATTTTGGAGAAACAATGGTGTCCTTGATGAATTGATTCCAAATTTTACTACTGAAATAAATCCTGATAAAATTAAATATTCATTTGCTAATATTAGACAGATTGTTATCGAAGTGACAGATGATTGTAATATGAATTGTACTTATTGTGCTTATGGTAGTTATTATAATAATTATGACAATAGGATTGGTAAAAAACAATCTTTTAAAAATGTGCGTCTTCTGTTTGATTATTTGAAAAATATCTGGTTGTCAGATTTGAATGTTTCTCATGAAAATACAGTTTCCATAGGTTTTTATGGTGGCGAACCATTATTAAATTTTTCTTTGGTAAAGAAAACAATAGACTATATAAATTCATTTAATATTAAACATATAAAATTTGTCTATAATATGACTACAAATGGACTATTATTGGATAAGCATTTGGATTATATTGTAGAAAACAAATTTAAAATTATGATAAGTCTTGATGGAAGTCGTGTACATAACAGGAATAGACTTACAAAAAAAGGGAAGGAGACATTTGATATTATTGAAAGAAATATTTTATTACTTCGAAATAAATATCCGACCTATTTTGAAACAAATGTGAGCTTTAATGCTGTATTGACAAAGTACAATTCAGAAGATGATATTTTCGATTTCTTTAAATCAAATTTTGGAAAATCCGTATCAATATCTCAATTGAGTGTTAATGGAATCATAAGAGAAAAAGAAAAGGATTTTTATGAAAATTTATTTCAACAGAAAAAAACATGGTTTGATAATTCTGAGAAAAACAAGACAAAATCTAAAGTCAAAGATTTATTGAAAAATGCTACAATTATGCAATATGCTTCATCGATAAATAATTTTTGCGGTAATGTTTTTTCATCATATATTGAATTGTTTGAAGATCAAAATTCCAAATCGTATATTCCGACTGGATCTTGCTTCCCGTTTGATAGAAAAATATTTATGTCTGTTAATGGAAAAATATTGCCTTGTGAAAAAATCGGGCAAAATCTATCGTTAGCAAAAATTGATGATTCCCAATTCCTTGTTGATTATACGTCTGTTGCAAATATATATAAAGAAAGATATGATAAGATTGTGAAGAAATGTAATAAGTGCGTTAGATGGAAAAGTTGTGGACAATGTGTCTTTTTTTTGGGAAATGATAAATCCGGAATTGATTGTCCCAGTTTTTTACCATGGACAAATGCATATATTTACTTCTCAGAATTGTTATCTTTTGCTGAAAAAAACAGAAACGGTTATGAGAAAATGATTAAAGAATTAATAATGTCGTAATTTATACTTATATAAAATGTCTCAAAAGTTTTGGCTCTTCTTAGAACCTTATGTGTTCATTTTTAAAGGTAAACCTCAAAATATTGTTTACAACACCATTAATGGTCATTATATAAAATGTACAGAAGATGATCATTTGAATAAAATCATCAATGGACTTTTGGCATCAAACAGTGGCTATTGTTTGTTACTTGACGAGAATGATTTAGCCAATCAAACGGTTTGTGATTTTATTTTCCAAATACGAAATAGCTTTTCAGGTGATCTTGTAAATACAACAGACGTAAAATATAGGCCTTTTATTTTTCGCCCCAAATTAAAAATGATGAATGATTCTGAAATCAAAGACAATGATGATACATCTGTAAATGGTCGGAATATATTAAAAAATTTACATGAAGTTACTGTCTATTTGAATGCTTCATGCAAGCAATCTTGTAGATTTTGCCAAACATATTATAAACAATTTAACTGCTGCACAAAATTTAACAATCAAACAGATATTCCATTAAACAAATTTGTAGAATTGTTGAAAAGATTAGATACAGCAGGAGTGGGAAAAGTTAATTTCATTTTAACTGATATTTCCCAATATAAGGATTGGACAGAAATTATCAATTTATTCCCAATATTTCATTTTAGCAAAAACTTATATATACATTGTAATAATTTATCAGATATTAATATCAATCTGCTTTTAAAGTGTACGAATCTCGCCCAGCTTAAAATATTGATACCGGTTGATGCTTTTTCTGTATTTTTTAAAAATAGTTATTTAAATCTTGATAATCATAATATTGAATATCAATTTATTATAGATTCTAATAGTAATATAGAGACCTTAGAAAATGATCCATTGTTTCAATCACTGAATAGAATTGAATGGAGACCTGTTTATACGGGCAATAATGATTTATTTTTTTCACAAAATATTTTTATTGAATTTGATGACATTCTAAATTCACCAATTAATAAAACAACTATTTTTAGACGACAAGTCCTAAATGAACATTTCTATGGCAGGGTAACTATTTTTCCCAATGGTGATGCTTTTGCAAATGTAAATAAACGTAAGATTGGAAATGTTTTTATTCATTCATTAAATGAAATAATATATAAAGAGATGAGTATTGAAAAAAGCTGGTTTTATACCCGGGACAAAAGTGAGTGTCGCACATGCTGTAATAGATATTTATGTCCCTCGCCATCTAATTATGAATTTGTAATCAAAAAAAATAATTTATGCAACATACATTAATAAATAAATATAAAGTATGGGAAACCATATATATTGTCTAATTAAAATTTAATAAAAATGATTAAACTTAGAAAAATGAGCTTAAGTCAGCAGTCTAATGCTGATTTAAGTCAAAGAGAGATGAATTCACTCTTTGGCGGTGGAACTCCAGGTTGTTGTGTTTGTGGTTGTGCTTATTATAGCATAGAAGGTGGTGCATCTGCTGTAGATAACAGTGGTGCTAACAATGCGTATGGCTTTTTTTCTCCCGGAGGAGGAGTGCCTAGTCCTCTTTCACAAATGTAATTCAATCTTTTTTGAAACATGAAAACCTAAAGGCATGATAAGGCTAATAATGTTTTATTTTAAAATCATATTTAGACCTTTTCATGCTTTTTCTCAAACAATTAAGACAATATGAAAACAAAAGCAATATTATTAATTTACTTATCTTTTCTTTTACCTTCATGTCATACAAAATCATCTGATAAACAGGGAAGTGAACCGGCTGATTCTACCCAAAGCGTACAACAAAAGAAGGAAATTCCGCTTCCACCTTTGGAAGGAGGAGAAGTTTTTTTAAAGAACAAAGATGTTTTTGGGGGACTGATAGAGCTTAAAGGAGAACAGTTTATTCCTGATACATTTCTCTTTGTG
>JAISDJ010000308.1 GCA_031264865.1 Tannerellaceae bacterium
GCATGATGTTAAAATAAAATTTAGCCGATAGATGGATTAATTTTGGAGTTTTGTGCAAAACAAAGGTAATCAGCGTTGGAGATGGTATGCGATAGAAAGACAGTCGGGGCGTATTTTGGCGTGGCATAACGGGAAACGTAGCGACAGGGATTTCCTGATATTGTGTAATTTACTGAAAATATTCGACATATACAAATAGCACACGGACGATTGGGGCTCTTACTCAAAATATATTCCGCCTGACAGACACAGGGTTGCAAAGAGCAAAACTTGGGAAATTGAACGTAAAAATCTGAATTTCAAAACTCATTACTTATGGATATAGTTTTATCAACTGATTTAAGACATTACCGAGCCGCTGTAGAACCAAACGAAATATTGACCATACACTACATTGTTCAGCGCCAAATCGCTTATCCACATGGATATGATAGGGATTATCAACGCCCAAGTTCGTTGTAATAGGCTGCGCCAAACAGCGCCATACCGCCAATAGGGGCAAAATTGGCAAGGTTCGGGATGAGGCGGTTCAACGCTGCCAACAGAATCATTCTGGTGATTACGCCAAAACGTAAATTGATTTTTTATTCATCGTTTTTTTAAGTTAAAACGAGCAAAACGGCATCGTTAAATGCCGTCTTGCTTGCTGTGTTATTGATTTCTTACAATATTGAAATCCCTGATTCCGCCAACTTCGGTCGAAACCTCGCCGAGCCACCCGGCTTTACCGTTAACCCCTGTTTGTATCTTGACAAAGTCGATGTATTGCAGGTTGGCAGGTTTGCCGTCATACGTCACGGCGTCGCTGATGCGCATGTGATTACCGGCGAAACTCGCATTGGGATTTTCGCTGTTACTCAACATGTCAATCGTACTCCAATTGTCCACGTAGCCCCATTCAAAGCTGATGGTTTCCCAGTAACCTGGGGTTACTTCCTGCACTATATCGGGCAGGCGGGAGCCTACTATCGTATAACTTTCGCTGTTCAACCAACGAGGGTAGAGAGTAGGTGGTGTATGCTCGTGTATGTAGTCAATGGTTCCGGATTTGCCTTGATTATCTATCCATGCGATAGGTTTACGGTTAGCGCCTCTGAAATAAGTTACTGCGTAATCCTGTATATAGCCCTTTTTACCATACTCGCTTCCCTTGAGTTCGTACCACGTATCGTTAGGCTGTCCGTCGCCGTTTTCATCCTGCATCACCCACACAATGCCGGGTTCCGACCACCCTTTGAAAGCGTTGCCTTCGATTTCCAGGTCATAGTCTCCACTGTTGGCGACACTGTGATCGAATCCCACAATCAGGGTTCCGCCCCAAGCCCCTATAGACCCGCCGTATTCTCTCAATCCGGGATTGATATAGAAATATGCGTTCACCTCTTCTTGGTTACTGAAAGGTGTAGGAGATGATCCCCTGTTGACATGCTGGGCGGGCGCTGGAAGGAAAAAGTACCCGTGGTCGGCGTTTGCCACTCCGGTAGATGACCTGCGGAAAGTACCTTCCGGAGGACATGCATTGACGGTAAATGTTTTGAATTGCTCGATGTATTTGTTTTTCATCGTGACGGTAACCGAATAGGTTCCTTGTGCCGTCGGTTTGAAAGCATACAAGCAATCTTTCCCTTCTTGCACAATATTATCATCTACCTTCCAGGTATACTTGGCATCGAATGCGTTTTTGATCCAATAGGAGCGGATGAATGCCGTACGTCCGACTGAGATATTGAATACTTCCTGCTCCCACATCCACTCGAAAGGCATCTCGTCCGATGTACACACTTTTACTTTGAACTGGAGAATATCTTCCCCGTCATCGTTTTTAGCGATAAACGTTACATTATATTCTCCCGCCTGAGCGGAACTGAAAGTGTAGTCTTTTTGGTTAGACTTTTCGTCCCCGTTTACCTCCCATGAGAATTTTGCGTTTTCGGAATTCTCTACCTCTGGCTCGAATTTCAAATCTCCTTCTACGATTACCGAATAACCGCCTTCCGGTACGGCCATAACAATTTCTGGGGCAAGGAGCGACAGAACGTCTATCCTTAACTCTTTTTCATCCGTACCATAGCCGGTTATAACTTGGAAGACGGTAAATTTACTGCCTATCTCATCGGATTGATATGTAAGGCTGCTTTCCCTGCTTACTATCTTACCATCTATTTTCCATGTATAAACGGCATCGTTCCCCGCATTGGAAATGGTAGGCGTGATTGTCAGGACTTTTCCTACTTTGACTGTATATATCGGTTCCGCGCTGTCGAAAGATATTTTTGGAGGAAGATTATCCTCCTCATTGTCGTTCGTACATGATACCAAAACGACCAGGCAACAGAACACTATTACCACGTATTTATATATTGTTTTCATCTTTTACAAATTTGTCGTTTAACGAGTTATTGTCCTTCTGTATCTCCGTTCAACATATCTTCATAAGATGGGTTGTATCCGCAATTCTTTACATTCCAACTATCCGCGGAGAAAGAACGAACAGCATTTTTCAGCCCCTTGAACGACTTTAATGCACCCTGTCGCCAAATCTCGACACTTTGTACCGATGTAAGCGCCGAAAAGCCGTCCAGATTAGTTATGTTATTGCTTGCTACACCTGATGAACCATAAGCCGAACCCGGATCGGTATGCCGAATAAACAGTTTGCCGCTGATTTTGGTCAGGGCGGGCATTTGGATATCTATAATTACCGTCGCTGGCCTTGCCCATGGGTATATTATAAAATCTCCGCCCACGGACGTCAATTTAGGTAATGCAAATTCGTATACGATAGACCCATTTAAGGAATTCATAGTTATATCGTAGAGAAGCGTTCCGCCGATAGTTGTCAAGTTGTCAGCTTTGAACGGCGAATCGGACTTAATGGTAACGGATCCACCAACTTCTTGCAAGGCAGGCGTGAAGACGCTACCCTTTTTACCGGTATAGGATAACGAGAAGTTACCTCCTATCTTCTGGGTATTAGGAATTTGTTCGTTAGCGGCATCCGATGCAGCACATGTGATTGTTACGTTGCCCTTAATCTCATTGAAACCTTTGAGGTCAAACAGGCCAGACAGCGTGAGCGAACCTTCCAGAATATTGTCTGCGGTCAGTTTAAAAGGGATCGATGAGTTGGAAGAGACTCCCACGCCTTTGATTCCCGTTCCCCGTAAATCCAACTCGGTCACTATCGGCAGGTTCGATATGGAGAGTGTGTTCAGGCTTGTCAGCGAAGCAGGAAGTTCAAAATATTCCAGTGCGGACAGATTCTCCAAAGCCAAAGTGCCTTCAACGGTTTCCAGCGAGGAAAAAGAGTTCAGGTTTTTTAATGTTCCCAAGCCTGTAAGCGTAAGATTTTTTATACGTTTTAAGTTGGGCATTTCCAATTTTGTCAACTTACCCAGCCCCCTCAATGTCAGATCTTCTATATATGTTACCTTCGGCATCGAAATGCTGATAGTGGAAGTGTTGCCGTTCATTTCCCTGAATATCGAATATCCCATCAACTCTTCCAACATCGGGAATTCAAACTTTTCTACATTGTGTCCCGATTGATCCCAATCAAACCCGCCGCATTTTCTAAGTACAGGAACTTCAAGCTTCTTCCCTGTGAACTGATAAAATCGCAATGAGCCGCCGATTACCTTCAGCATTGGGAGTGACAACGTCTCCAATTGTTCCATCCCACCGTTACCCCCGATAAAGAGATAGCCGAGTACCGATTCAAGATTTGGCATCATGAAAGAATTTATACCACCCATCCATTGCATATGGACGTTGCCCTCGACAGATTTGAGTTTAGGCAAATAGACAGTTCTTACCGAACCACCCGCACCGAGTCCTTCGCCCATAGAGATGTTGCCATACACAAACTCTAACACTGGAAAAATAAAATTTTTTACCGCTTCCATTCCGGTAATCTGAATGGCTCCCACTTTTTGGAGGCTTTCAAATTTTGACAGGTCATCGGGTGTTCCATAATCTAATGTTAAAGCGCCTTTTATTTCCTGTAATGAAGCCAAAGGGGCCAGAGAGATAATCGGGTCTCCCGGCGCTGGCTTCTCCAAATAGTTATAGGGGATGCCAAGCGTCAGGCTACCATCCAAAAATTCCACGCCAAGCGTTCCAAAGTCATCGACTTCCGTTTGAGAGGTAAGGATAAAGTGCCCTTTTTTGGCGGCCTCGGCTTTTTCCTTGATCACGGTGTACTGGTAAATCTGTTGTTCACCATTGTACGAAGTAACAACAAACGTTTGGTTATTATTCCAATCGCTGATTCCGGCAGGATCGGGGTGTATTTTAGCATGCTCGCTTAGTACTACTGATGCCGTGGCTCCATTCAAATCACGCCCTTCGATGGTGTGGATTATAAGTTGATCCCCTGCAATGGATGCTGTAAATCGGCTGTCGCTGAGGGTCAGTTTGAAGGATGTGATGTAATTGTCCCGGCCAGAAAATGCCAAATCTTCATCTTTGTTGCACGCGGCCAACAGCGCGAGGCAGCAGACCGCTATAAAAATGCAATATATCTTTTTCATTTGTATCTATTCATTAATGGTTATTAATTTTCATTCCATCTACCTGCTTTCATATCTTCTAGAGAAGGATTGTATTTATTGTCGCTCACTTTCCATTGTGCATCGGTCAGGATGTTTACACAGTTTTTCAATCCTTCGTAGGATTCCAACGCTTTCATCCGTTCCACATTGACGGTTTTGACGCTTGTCAGACTGCTGAAGCCATCGAGATTGGTCAAAGTGTTGTTTTTTCCCGGCCAACGGCTGTCATACGGAGCCATAATTACCAACTTATCCGTAATCGTTGTCAGTTGTGTCATCAGTATGTTTTTTATTTTGTTGTCGGAAACCTTAGTACATGACAAAAATTTGCCATATACTTATAATTATTTTGATATCAACAAAATATAATTACTTTTTAGTTGGCAACGACCTTGAAAATTCATATCTTTATATCTGGTATTCAATCAATTATAATGAAGACGAACAATTTCAAGGTCGAGTACAAAACTACCCAATTAATTTCAATTTTAAGCCAAAGCCTGGCGGGAAAAATGAACATGGCCCGTGTAAAATTCTTTGGGCTATTTATTTGCGC
>JAISDJ010000356.1 GCA_031264865.1 Tannerellaceae bacterium
AATCTTTGGATAGCCTGGATTCTTACTATTCCTGTCAGCGCGCTGTTGGCAGCTGGAATTTATTTGATTGTTAGTCTCTTTATGTAAAGTGCAAGATACAAGGCAGCAAGCAACAGGCAACAGGCAGGCAAGCAACAGGCAACAAGCAACAGGCAGGTAAGCCATGAGGAGGAAGGAAACAGGTTTGCCTGCAAACGTGTAAGTTTGTTTTTAAGTCATACATAGCGGAGACGCTATGACAAGCGTGGCTGCATTCCTACGGAATGCAAAAATAAAATATTCGTATCATTTTCTACCGAGAGATATTCCCTACAGGAATTAAATTTCTCTATTTTTCCAGCAAGCGTGTAAGTTTGTTTTTAAGTCATACATAGCGAATACGCTATGACAAGCAGGGTAGGGGCTTTTTTTCTTTTTCTCCATACTATCCTTTTCTTTTTTCTTTGCACCCTATATCTTACATCTTGTATCTTACACCTTGTTCCTTCGCCCTTGTGTCCTTTCGTTGATTTCAATGATTACGCCCCGATTGGGGCTTGTTTTTTTCAGTTATTTCCGCATTCACAGCGCGTTGCGCTGTGCTATTGATTTAAGGCTTACAGCCTTATACTATCACCCTCACACCTTCTGCTTGTTCCTTATACCTTTCGTCCTTTCTCCCTTTACACCTTCTCTCTTGCACCTGTCACTAAAAAAAAATTATGCAAATTGTATTTCGTATTATAAAATATAGTACATTTGCACAATAAAAATATCAGATAATATTTATAAGAAAAAGTAGTATTAAACAAGTTTAAAAGTATACAAAATGAAAAAATTATTGTTCCTCTCGGTTGCGATAGGTTTGTCTTTAAGCATTAATGCACAAACAGATAATCGCATAGTAGTACCTGTAACTACACAAAACTCGTCTGCTGAAAAGACGACGGAAATGTTTTTGGATGTTAATAATGGCAGAGTTTTACCTAAGCCAAATGTGACTAAACCAAAGCATAAAGCGAATTACCAATATTATGGGCAAATACACAATATGGAATATGCAAATTATTATCTTCCAAGCGCTCCGGATTTTGGTGCACCGTCTGATCCCCAAGCGATATCATCATTTACTAATCTATTTCCTGATTCTTTAGCTTATCATTTTATATATGATATGGGAACCCCTGCGAATAATGGAAAATCACAAACATTTGCATCGACAGGTTTTGTCTTTGACCCCTATTCGCTTAGTTATGATATGTATCACACCAAGGGATTATTTCGGGACTTCTTAGGAGTAGGGTATGGATACAGATTGGATACCCTTTTGACGCTTATTGATTATCGTCTACCTTTGGGATATAATCCCAATAGCCCTGATACGTTGCGTTTTTTTCTTTCCTATTATGACGTATATGGAAAAGATAACGGAAGTAAGGATTTTTATACCGTATTCTATATGAATAATAATACACGAGGATTATTACCAATAATTAACTATGCTAATCCTATTACGAGTAAAGGTCCTTATGCAAACAGTCCAAGCGCGCCCAATACAGCAATCATAGATTATCTTTTAACTGACCAGGACAGTTCACTTCTACCACAGGGATATTATAGGATGAAGCCATTATACATTGCCCCCAGCGGTGGATATGCTGTTCCTCCGGGTTCTTGTTTGAGTGTTATTGTTCAATATATTCCGGGATATAACTATAGTATTGATGATTCATTGAAGGTAACAACATGGAATGGAAATCAATTTGTCAAAGAAAGTATACAACATAATTATATTGCAATAAGAAACTGGAATTATAACTATAGTTATGTAAATAATATGTTTGACCCGGAAGGATATAATGGTTCCTTGCATGAAGCTATGGGAGAAAGATATGCAACAGATACAATTGATTTTGGAAGAGGCGCTTTTTATTCCGGAGGGTATTATGGTAAGCCTGTATTTTATATGGATCTATCAGTGAGTGATGATGATACGATGCACTTTCCTAACTGGGTTGAGCCTCTATTCCAGGTATATGTAGGTCCCAATAATATGAGCATGGGTTATACTACAGGAGAAGGAAATTATACGGCAAACAGTACGGTTACCATGACTGCGATTAACCTTCCGGGTTATCGCTTTGTACAATGGAACGATGGCGATAAAAATAATCCGCGAACCATTACTGTAACTCAAGATACTTTATTTATAGCAGAGTTTGGCGATGCAACACCAGGAATGTGTCATGTATCTGTAACTACCAATAATAGCAACATGGGGATTGGTTTCGATTCCGGTAGCGGAGATTATCTCTCAGGTAATACAGTTAGAATTTTTGCAATGAGCTTCTCCGGTTATCGCTTTGTACAATGGAATGATGGCAATACAGATAATCCGCGCGATATTACCGTAACGCAGGATACGTCGTTTATTGCCGAGTTTGAGGTAATTATGCATCAGGTATCTGTAACCGCCAACAATCCAAGCATGGGAACTGTTAACGGCTCCGGTACTTATCCCGAAAATGCATCAATTGTAATGATTGCTAACCCTAATTCCGGTTATCGCTTTGTGCAATGGAACGATGGCAATACAAATAATCCGCGCATAGTCATGATAACGCAAGATACAAATTTTGTGGCTGAGTTTGAAGAAATAATGATATATCATCTTATTGTATCGGCAGGCAATCCTGCTATGGGAATTGTTACCGGCGAAGGTTATTATCCTGAAAATACACCTGTAATAATTACGGCAACCCCAAATAACGGTTATCGCTTCATACAGTGGAATGATGGCAATACGCAAAACCCGCGTACAATCACAATTATTCGAGATACGTCATTTACTGCCGAGTTTGAGGTAATTATGTATACCGTAAGAGTAACGGCAAACAATGCAAGTATGGGAGAGGTTAGCGGTGGAGGTACTTATGCTGCAAATACTACTGCAACAATTACGGCAACTCCCTATTCCGGTTATCGTTTTATACGATGGAACGACGGCAGTATCTTAAATTCACGTACAATTACCGTAACGCAGGATATAACTTATACGGCATTGTTTGAGTTGGGAACGGGTATCTTTGATAAAGAGCGTTCTACCCTAAGCGTCTATCCGAATCCGACAAGAGATAATGTTTATATTGTCCTGCCGGAGAATGTATTCAGCGCTGTTTTCACGCTCCACGATATACAAGGGAAAGTATTAATCCGTCAGGAAATCGGCAATCAGGAAACGGTACAGGTAAACAGTCTTGCAGCGGGTATCTATATCTATAATGTAAGAACAGGCACGCAAACTTATCAAGGAAAGATAATAGTAAATAATGACTAATGCTTAATGGGTGAATAGACGAAGTGGGAAGAGGCGCGATGCTTTGCGTCTCTTTCCACTTCGTCTATTTTTATATCACACATTTTAGTCCGCACACAGTGTAATATCACACAGTGTAATATATAGAAACCAAACGAATATGAAAGGTATCATAAATGTATCAGGAATATTTTTTTGTCTAATGTCAGTTGTTTATGGACAGAAAAATACATGGTCTATTGGTTTTTATACTGCATTACGCGGAGAGGTGATGCAAGAGATTGGCTTATTTCAAGAACTTGATTTGGAAACGGGTAAAATGAATGACTTTTTTTCAGAACATTTGATGAGTTACACTTCGTTTCCCCCTTTAATGTTGACGGTTACGTATAATATTACAAACAATCTATCAATAATATCGGGTATCGGTTACAATAGAAATCATATTCAATGGAAAGCCTCGCGATATGCTGTTGTTTCGCCAACAAGTTACGAAACAATACGGTATCAATTGGCAAATCGAATAACTCATCATTCTCTGCAATTGCCTCTGTTACTTAAATTACAATTGCCTATTAAGCAAACGGGATTAAGCATTTTCTCCATAGCTGGAATTATTTTTGACTTTCAATTGTACAGTAATGCGCTATATGCTTATGATGATGCAAAGATTGATACCGTTTTCTGTCCTAATATAGAATATAATGGAGTGATGTGTAACCAAATATATATTGCCGGCGGGCAAGAAGATTACATATTCTTTAGTCTAAATCCACTTGTAAATACAGGAATTGGATTAACTTATACATTTAAAAAAGGGTTCTCTATTTCTATTTCAGGCGAATATTTTTTAGGAACAAGGCGTTATGCCATGTTGAAAGAAGATATTCAGTATACAGAAATAGCAACAAATATAGTACATCATAGAGAAAAGAATATCCTACTCAATAAAAATAACTATTGGAACGTCGGCTTTGCCGTATCTTATACTTTCAAACAAAAGGCAAAAGAGTAAATGAACGAATGATTAAATTTTCAACAAGCAAAGGGGAACTTTTGCCTGTTTTTGTTTTTCAATTTGGGAATAGATAAACAAAAAGGTCTTTATATTCCCCTTTGGCGGGAAGAAAAAGACGAAAAAAAGAAGTTCATGTAAAATAAACGTATAGAAAGTTCGTTAAACAAACAATTAACCTAAGTCATCATAGTAAAAATAATAAAGACATGGCAATATTCTATAGGAAAGAAGCCCATATAAAATAAACATGTAGAAAGTTCGTTAAACAAATAATTAATCGAAGTCATAATAATAAGAAGAAGAAAGTAGCTCATATAAAATAAATGTATAGAAAGTTCGTTAAACAAATAATTGACCAAAGTCATAATAATATAAATAAGAAAGGTATGGAGATACTCTAAAAGAAAGAAGTATATAAAAAGTAAATGAATAGAAGATTCATTAAAATAGTAATTAAATAAGGTTTATAATAATAAAAATGATAAAGACATGGCAGTATTCTATAAGAAAGTAGAAAAGGGAGATCCTCGAGACCGGCAAGCAGTAAAGAAATGGTATGCAACAGTTAAACGCATTAACCAGATAAAGGAAAAAGAAGTCGCGAGACAAATCTCAGATGAAACAACCTTAAATTCCAAAGAGGTAGAAATGGTATTATCTCTATTTCAAAAGACCTTAATACGTTTGCTTAGCGAAGGCAATAGCGTTCAATTAGGAGATTGGGGTTCATTTCATTTAACATGTTGCAGTAAAGGACACGAAAATAAAGAAGAACTTACTGCAAATAGCATTGAGAAAGTAAATATCCGTTTTGTAGCGGGTAAAAACTTGCGGCATGCTCTCGAAGAAATAGTATTTAAAGATGTAGATACTCTGTTATAATATTGAAGTATCAGAACGACCTCAAGTAATCGTTATATATGACCTCAAATGGTCATTATATGCGATTACTTGTTGTCGTTGTATAAGACCACAAGTGATCGTTGTATAAGACCACAAGTAATCGTTGTATACGATCACTTGTTCTCATTATATACGATCACTTGTTCTCGTTATATACGATCACTTGTTCTCGTTGTATACGATCACTTGTTCTCGTTATATACGATCACTTGTTCTCGTTGTATACGATCACTTGTTCTCGTTGTATACGATCACTTGTTCTCGTTGTATACGATCACTGGTTCTCATTGTATACGATCACTGGTTCTCGTTGTATACGATCACTGGTTCTCATTGTATACGATCACTGGTTCTCATTGTATACGATCACTGGTTCTCGTTGTATACGATCACTGGTTCTCGTTGTATACGATCACTGGTTCTCGTTGTATACGATCACTGGTTCTCGTTGTATACGATCACTGGTTCTCGTTATATACGATTACTTGTCGTTATTTTATAAGACTACAAATGGTTATTTTATACGATTTTAAGTAGTAGAAAATTATATGTAAAGACACGAAGCATCACATCTCTATTTCATATCTTTATATAGTTGAAGCAAAGACGCGAGGCATCGCGTCTCTACAATAGACTTTGCTTGTACGGGAGTATCTATAAACGCTTTCCAATGCCTGATTACGACAATGAAATAAATATACAAAATCGCTCTTACGCTAAATTTTATTCTTTGATAGCTTTCTTGGCTTAGGTTTACGGCATTAGTATGGGCGCTATGCCCAGCAAAGGGAACTTCTCACTCGTAACATGTAATTACATTTCATTCTGCATGTATTATTTCTTCCAAATCGAATATAATCCTTTCTTTAGCCGTCAGTCCGACGTATCGTTTTATCTCTTTTCCGTTTTTAAAAATAATAATAGTAGGTATCATTTTGGCGTCATATTTTTTGACGGTGGCAGGACATTTGTCGGTATCTAATTTGTAGAAAGCTACTTGCTTATGGAATCTTTTTGCGATTTGTTCATATTCAGGTGAAAACAATTGACATGGTCTACACCAAACCGCCCAAAAATCAACCATAACATACTCCTGCGATAGAATAGCGCTTTGAAATACAGAATCCGATACAATGAGCGGATGAATATATTTGCTCTTATTCTCAGACTCATGCGCCTGTAAAAACAAAATACCTGCCATATTTAATGCAATGAAAACAAAACTCTTTTTTAATATACTCATGACAATTTCTTACTGTTTGTTAGGGACAATTTCTTTTTTCCAAGATAAATGTACTATGGGATTGGGCAGTTGATACAGGAAAAGCAGGATAGTCGGGCATTTCTGTTTTTGTTAATCCTTCAATTTCTGTAATTATGATTTTCGGTAAAAATGTTTGTTTGTCAATTTCAATATACGTTGTAAATTCCTCTTCCTTGTTAACAAGCATGGTCATTCCCTGTACTTTATTGGTTATTGTTATTTCACTATTACCAACTCCTTTAATAATGTATATGGAGTCCATTTCTGCAACAAAAGTATAATCTGTTGTACGGGTAGAATCTTTTTGAACAGTCCATTTATCGCCGATTTTTATGGCGGAAGCAGGCATGTAATTTATCCAACTTTCAATGTGATTAGCTAATACTTCACTATTTGCCAAAGAGTTTACCACACTGTATACCTGTTCCCGTAAAGCGGGAGAAAGTTTTTTTGTTTTCGATTTAAATGCTTTTGCAATATCTTTATTTTCCTTAATGGCAAGAATTTTTCCACTATGCGATAACTCAACAGAAAAGGGTTTATTTATCATCATAGCCATTTGGGTTGAGGCGTCCAGAATATTCAACATATCCGCAGTTTTCGGATTGATGATAATTTCTCTCTTTCCAAATGTCATGGTAGAATAACAATCTGTGTACATAAAGTTTAAAAGATAGGAATCAGGAGCTTTCTTCGCAACTCGATATTGAAGAACCTTTGTATATTCACTTTTATTTTCCTGAACTTCATTGTTTATGGAAGCAGAACTTTGTGACGAAATAGTGGATTGCATCTCGAAACACGCTCCTTCTTCCAAGTTGAACCGGAAATCAATTTCCTTTTGCGCAAAGGATTGAGAAGAGGCGAATAAGAACAACAAACCAATAATTGCTTTGATATAGTATGAACTTTTCATTTTATTTATTTTATTTTTAGAACCGATTTTATTAGCGTTAATATACTTATAAACTCAATATGTCCCATTGTAGATTTTATTTTATTATGTAAATAATTGTGTTTGCACTTGCCAATAAACAGCATAATTTATTTTGCAAAGATAGTAGAAAATATTTGATTGGTATTAAAAAACCTTATTTTTCTTTCGCCCATTCGCCTTTTCGTCCCTTCGTCCTTCTCGTTGGTTCGTCATTGCGAGGTACGAAGCAATCCAGCGTATCATGTTTCTGGATTGCTTCGTACCTCGCAATGACAGGTCAGTTGTTATCATCGTCATATACGCTTCCGTCGTTGCGAGCATAGCGAAGCAATCCAGAAGAAAAACGCCAACAAACTCGCCCGTACTGGATTGCTTCGTTCCTCGTAATGACGACAGAGTTGTGTTGTTAGTAGACGAGTAGATAAGTGAACGAGTGAATAAGTAAGCGTTGATTTTTTTCTTACACCTTGTCACCTTGTCCCTTGTACCTTGTCCCCCCTTACCCCTTACACCCTCCCCCTTACCCCCTTATTAAAATATTTCCCCAGAAACGCATATCGTATGGAAAAAAAATATACATTTGCACTGCTTGGCTATTTATAGGTAGCTGGCATGTAAATTACAGTAAAACAAATTTAATTATAAATACAAATGAAGAAAAAGACGATGGTTGCAATATCGGCAGGATTTTTTCTATTGGCATGTT
>JAISDJ010000372.1 GCA_031264865.1 Tannerellaceae bacterium
AAAAGTTTGAAAAACTTGTTCGGACAGCTTCCTTAATGCGGCATTTGCATACCGTTTCAACGAAACGGGAGCAAATGCATGGGGTGTCCGGGAAGTAACCAACTTCCTGGACATCCCCATTCCCGGAGGCCACGGTACCGGTGGAATAATTACCGGATATTGCGTCCATGCCGCCGTTTCATCGGCCCAATAAGGTTGTAAAACCCCAGCCCCCAGTAAAGTGCCTGTTCCTTTAATTCCTACCGGAGCAGTGGACTCAATATCCGTGTTAGCTGATTTATGACTAGAATTTCCGATAACTTCGGTTGTTTCCTCTGCGTTAAATTTATTTGTCACATTACCATCAACCTTCAAATCATAGGTTTTATGAATCTTAATATTTACCGAATCATCTGTTTCCGATTCCAGTTTGCCGGTCTGGTAAAATTTCACGCTTTTATCTTCAGGATTAACTTTTAGAATAATCGTATCATCTCCATTATGAACCGTGAGCAGTTTAATAAGCCAAAGAAAAATATCTCCAAGATCATTAATAGTTGCATGAGCCCCGGAGGGATGAACCCACCCATGTTGGCGGTTTTTCGCATCATGAAATTCAGAGAAATCATCTTCGTATCGTTCAACTATTAAGTGTTCTTCTTCCGGATCGGTTGGAACATCCTTCATCAAGGGCCGTACATTTTTCATGAAATCATCAAATAAATGTTCCGTAGGCTTCGTTATGTTAAAGGGTAGGAATGAAAATTCATTCCAGTATTTTGACCAGCAAAAACATGATATAAGTTGATTTTTAAGTGGTACTCCAAAAGACTTACCATGAATTCCTCCAGTAGCGGGAAATGCCCAAGGACAATCCGCGTCTGGAATTTCTGCTAGTTCTGGATATATTTTTAATTGGATTCTCCCTAATTCTTCAGGATCGGTAGTATTTATGACCTTTGCCTCTCTCAGAAGAGGAAAACTGCTGGATATTGTCCTCATATTAAAATAGGAATCCCACTGTTTCTGCCATAACTGCCGTTTCTTTTTCTTGTCTTCGTTGTCTTTGTTTTTCAGACTGGGCAAGACTCATAATATGTCGAGCCTTTTGTGTATGGAGTACTTCCCACCGATGACTCTTTTCTCCTTTCTGTCTCTCAGACATTTCTTTTCGATGCTCTTCATCCCAGTGCTTGCCAAAACGAGGATTATTCTCACCTTTAGATAATCCTTTTTCGATGCGAGTCTGAGATTGTTTTCTACGTGTTTCTTCTGGAGTTTTTATGCCTTTTTTGGGTTTACGTGAATGAAACCAGGAATTAGCTCCAGACATTTTTTCCCGATATTCGGGATTTGCCCATTTATCTTTTCCCGTCTGAATATACTGTTCTCGAAATTCAGGAGTATTCCAACGTTGTTTAACAGCCTGACTGAACTTTTTGCCTATTTCTTGGCAACTACGATTATAAACTTTGGTAAAGATAAACTCGAAATCGGGATCATTTACTGTATTCCCAAAAAATTTGAAAACTCTGGCTACATAAGAATTTAATCCATGATGATGTGGAAACATAGCTACCAAGAGAACATGAGCTTTAAAATGCTCATACGGAGTTAATAAAATCAAATTTCTTGAATCATCTCTTTGTATATTTGTGACGATTTGATTATTATTAAAAAACACTCTGGGAACAATATGGTGAAGATTGAATCCTTTCTGAGGTTTGGTTAGGCGATCTCCAAGAGCAGATAAAAAACGGTGATATTCCTCAACTGCTTGGATATTTTTATCAACAGTAATATAAGCAAATAAATCAAAGATTGGACTGCGATCAGAATCTAACATTGTGGTTCTCCTTAAGGGTTAGTAGCTCTATAAATAAATAGGCATGGGAAAGCCGAGAACCACCTAGACTTTCCCGCCTGCTACTAACAGGTGCCCAATTCAAATAGGGCAGGAATAGCTATACTTTCATTTGCCGGATAAACATAGCAAAAGTTATTTTTTCATCAGACAGCCTATCCAATAAATCAGCGTTATTCTTTACAAAGGTTTTAATTAAATCAATATCCTTTGCGGAAAGACGAAGTTTAGGAAGCTGTTTTACAGGAATTTGAGGATCGTCTTTGGAAATGGTCATAGAAAACAAATTTGACCGATTTGTATTGTTTCCATAATCTCCCTGAAATTTAATCCTTTTGGAATGTCGTCCATGAACATACGCATGAGAATCATCCAGCCAAAGATTCACGGGAAGCCCTGAGTCCGGCTTTTTAAGCCCGGCCATCTCCTCAAGCTCGTCTCTCCCAGAGATTTTTTCAAGAAGCCAACCAAATGGGCCTTTTCTTTCCGCATAAATAATCATAATATACCCTTTTCGGAAAACTTATATATCCATAATTCATCAATTTATAAAAAAGGTCAATCCTTTATCTTAAACTTCTAGAACGGAAACTAAATAAGTGATCCCTATTTAGATAAGGATTTTATTCTACCGATGCCAAATACAAATGATTTATTGCAATCCAAGCTACAAAAAATAATAGAAGCTCTTAATGGAGAGAGTGGTGTTACACCACCTCCCAGCACAGACGATCAGCTTAAATGGTATCTTGACGAAATAATATAAAATTCTGTTCCGTTGTATACCTTTTTTTCAAAAACTTTATGTCCTAAGATGCCCATAACAAGTTTTGAATAATCAACAAACTTTTCAAGTTCACTCTCTTTCTCTTCGGTGATATTCCCAGGGCTTGGATCATTGCCATTTTTTACAATATATTGTTTTGCTTCTTTGGCTATAGAACAGAATTTATGTTCAAGGTAGCATATTTCGGTTGGTCCATAAGAATTATCTTTAGTTGTAAATGCAATAGCTTCTGTCCAATAATCCTTATCCGGATTACGAACGTGTTCTTGTAGGCGATATAGTATACCCTCGCCGTTTTTCCGTACTCCCGCCTGCCCAATATAAACAACGGCGTTTTCTTCCTCTTCGGTTTTTCCAAATAGAAAATAAACACCGCTATACTTCAAATGTTCTCGTTCTTTACATTTATCTAAATCTGTTCGAGGAATTCTATAAGCAACCCCTGTCCAGTTGGCAATAGTACATTGAACTAGTACCCGATAACAACAAATACTTTACTCGATAATCTCCGGATAAAGACGTTTGAGTTTTGTGCGGGCATCGGCCGTAGTGAACTGCCAATCAACCCCCTTCTGTTTTCGGTTC
>JAISDJ010000044.1 GCA_031264865.1 Tannerellaceae bacterium
GAAAACACGCACTTACGATACAGCCTGTACGATTGAAAACGGAAGCCTCTGCGCCAAATATACGCATCTCGGCAACATCGCCGCCCGCACCCGGTCTGTACTCGTGTACGACGACAACACTAAAAAGTTCACCGGCAACGAAGGAGAAGCCAACGCTTATCTGACGCCTTCTTACCGTTCTCCCTGGAAATATCCATCTATTTAATATGTTATCGTATGAAAAGACGCAATTTTATCAAGGCTGCCGGATTAGTATCCGGCACATGCCTGTTGCCCAACCTGTTGTTGAGCGCATGTAGTTCATCCGGCCAGTCATTGCCAAGCTTTGGCATTATCACCGGCAATACGGGTGGTAAATGGTTCGAAGCCGATCCCCAAAAAGCATTGAAGGAAATATCGGCATGGGGATATACCGATCTGGAATTTGGAAGTACATTCGGTATGGACGCCGGATCGCTCAAATCATTCCTGAAAGAGTTGAAATTAAACCCGTTGATCGGCCCAACGGATATGGCCGCCATGAATGACGTCGAACGGTTGATAGCTAACATCAAATCGTGCCATGAGCTAAACAAAGAGTATATCGTTTGCTACTGGCCCTGGACAGACGACGGACAAAACAAAAAAGCAGACGACTGGAAACGAGTAGCCGACAACCTGAACAAGGGAGGAGTAATATGCAAAAAAGAGGGATTGAAGCTACTTTATCACAATCACGACCTTGAATTTTATCCTACCGAAGGACAAATGCCCTTCGATATACTGGTCCCGGCATTAAACCCGGAGTATGTAAACATTGAATTCGACCTGTACTGGATAACCAAAGGCAATCAATCAGCCGTTGAATACATTCAAAAATACCCCGGCCGGTATCCGGTATTTCACGTAAAAGACATGGATCATACGCCCGACAGAAGTTTTGAATACGTAGGAAACGGAATCATCGACTTCCCCTCTATCTTCCGGTTAAACGACGTGGCCGGCGCAAAGCATTTCATCGTAGAACATGACAATCCCGCCGACCCGGAAGCCTGCATAAAGACAGCCGCATCGTTTTTGAAGCGCGTGAGATTCTAAGAAATGACATTTGCTTATCTCAAATAAAGCCGTATCTTTGGACAAAAATATGTCAAGAAAGAAGATGTCAACAATAGATACCGAAACATTTGGAGAGAAAGTACGTAAACTGCGGGAACAAGTGGATATGCCATTGAGGTTGACTATTTAAAATCCAAGTCAAAATGAGTATCCATGAATTAGTTGAAAAATATGTTGCAAACAGAGAAAGTTATTTGGATGCAACCTATAATGAAACGTTATCGAGAAGTGATTTTTTGGATCCTTTTTTTGAATTATTGGGTTGGGACATTAAGAATCATGCTGCCAAACCAACCAATCAGCGTGAAGTGATACTGGAAGAAGGTTTAAAAGCGAATGTCAATGAGAACACTAAAAAGCCAGATTATACTTTCAGGTTATTCGCTGAACGTAAATTCTTTCTGGAAGCCAAGAAACCAAGTGTATCTATTCAAAACAATAATGAGACAGCAAAGCAGGTTCGCCGCTATGGATATACAGCAAAACTTAAAATATCTGTACTCTCTAATTTTGAATATCTGTTAATATATGACTGCTCTGAAAGAGTTGACGCAAATGATGTCTGTTCAAAATGTCTTGTTAAGTCATATCATTATACTGAATACATTGAGAAGTTTGATGAAATAAAATCATTATTAGGCCGCCAGAGTGTTTATTCCGGGGAGTTTGACAAGAAATGGAAAAATATCGAACTTCAATTGGAACAGCATAGTATTGACAGGTTTTTCTTATTGCAAATAAATAATTGGCGGCAAGAGTTAGGTGCTGAGATATATAAATACAGAAATGATATAACAGGCCAATTACTAAATGACTGGGTACAAAATTACCTGAATAGGATTTTGTTTTTACGGGTTTGCGAAGATAGAAATATTGAGCAATATCAATCTCTTCTGAAGCTCGCTGACCACAATGACTTTATTGCATTGCTGGATAAATTTCGGGAAGCAGACAGAAAATATAATTCAGGACTATTTGACCAACCATTATGTAATGAGATTATCCAGAATATCAGTTCGGTCTTTTGGCACATCATACGTCAATTATATTATCCTGAAAGCCCGTATTCTTTCTCCATATTGTCTTCTGATATTTTAGGGAATATATACGAGATCTACCTGACGGAAAGATTGACGGTTGAGAACGGAGATGTCATTCTAAAGCCAAAGCCAGAGAATATAGACCGGGATATTATTACAACCCCGGCCTATATTATAAACGAGATATTAAGGCAAACGGTTATTCCATACGTTACAGGAAAAACCGCAGAAGATATTCTCTCTATGCAGATGGCTGATATTGCTTGTGGATCTGGCGCTTTTCTTTTAGAACTGTTCCAGCTTTTACAAGATACGCTCGTTGACTATTATCTACAAAATGATTCGGCAAAACTTATTCCGGTTGGAATAGGAAGCTTCAAACTGCCCTTTGAGGATAAGAAACGGTTATTAACAAACTGTATTTATGGTGCAGATAAGGATTTCAATGCTGTTGAAGCCACGAAATTCGGATTACTCTTAAAATTGTTGGAAGACGAGGATTACACGATCATAGGACGAGTTGAATCTATCTTACCGGATTTAGCAAATAATATTTATTACGGGAATTCACTTATTAAATCACATGAAGTAGAAAAGGAAGCGCAGAAACATATCATTAATCCTTTTGATTGGGGAAATATAAGATATGATATCATCGTAGGAAACCCTCCCTATATGAAATCTGAAGATATGCAACAGATAACTCCTTATGAGTTGCCTATCTATAAACGTAAGTTTAAAACTGCATATAAGCAGTTTGATAAATACTATTTATTTATCGAACAAAGTTTAGAGTTGCTAAAAGAGGATGGATTGCTGGGGTATATTATACCCGGTAAGTTTACGAAGGTTGGAGCTGCACTAAAATTGAGAACGCTTTTACAAGAAAACAAGTATATAAAAGCCATTGTGTCATTTGGCGCCAATCAGGTTTTTAATAGCAAAACGACTTATACATGCTTATTGATAGCAGGCAAACAGGCATCCGGAACATTCGATTATTCGGAAGTGAAAAAATTGTTTGACTGGAAAATTGCAGAAAAAGGAACGATACCTGTTGAACATAAATCTGTGAACAGTTTAGACAATGAAGTATGGGCTTTAGTTGCACCGGAAGTGAAAGGGCTCTATGACAGAATCCTTTTTCAGAGTGTAAAATTGGAAGATATTGTTGGAGAAACGAATATCTACAATGGGATTCAGACAAGCGCTAACAGGATATATGTTCACAAAAAAACGAATGAAGATAGCCAATATGTTTATTTCATTCTTGATGAAATTAAATGGAAAATAGAGAAGGAACTTACTCGTCCTTATTATAAAACATCCAGAGGTGAGGATCATTTAAGTACTTACCACCCGTTTCAACCCAATAGTTTTGTAATTTACCCATACAAAAGAACAGCGACAAGTGTTGAGTTTATAAAAATTGACGAACTAAAGAAAAAATATCCATTTGCATACAGCTTTTTTATTCATTATAAAGAAGAACTTTCCCGTCCTACAAGAGATATTAAACCATATCCCGAAACAGTCGATGAATGGTATCGTTATGGCCGCCATCAGAATCTTGTCAACTGCGATGTGCCTGGGAAAATAATAGTTGGTGTGTTATCAGTAGGAAATAAGTATGCAATAGACTTTTCCCATACGCTTGTTTCTTCTGGCGGAACTGCAGGATATTGTATGATTACACCACCGGATTTGACGCCCTACTCAATTTATTATATTCAGGCAATCCTCAATTCAAAATATGTTGAATGGTTTGCATCTCTCTATGGAGAGGTATTCAGGGGTGGGTATATAGCCCGTGGGACTAAAGTATTAAAGCGACTGCCTATCCGTAAGATCAATTTTGATAATACTACAGACAAAAAGAAGCATGACGAAATTGTCAATATCCAACAAGAGTTGATCCGTTTGCAGGGTGAAATGGATAAAAAACGGAATAGCCGCCGGGATTTAATTCCGTTACAACGAACGTTTGAAAGACAGAAGGATTTACTTGAGAATACCTTGAAAAATCTGTATGGCCTGGGAGTTGATGACGATAGTATTCCATTAATTAGCGAATTATTTGTATGAAATTGATAAGTAATGTATCTCAGGAAAAGCTTCGGGGCGGTTTCTACACACCCGAACCAATTGCTAATTTCATACTCAAATGGGGCATAAATGGCCGTGCTGATTGCGATATTCTGGAACCCAGTTGTGGCGATGGCGTATTCTTAGAGCAACTAAAGAAACGGAAAGCGCCTTATCGATCATTGAAAGCCATTGAAATAGAGATGGAAGAAGCAAGGAAAGCAAGCCTAATCCAATTAAATAACAAAGAAATCATTGTTGGTGATTTTCATCAGTTTTGTAATAATACAGATTTGCGGTTTGACTTAGTTGTTGGAAATCCTCCTTTTATTCGTTATCAATACTTTGATGAAGCCCAGCAAAGCGAAGCTGAAAAATTATTTGCCCGCTCGAATTTAAAGTTTACCCGGCTGACCAATGCATGGGTATCATTTGTCGTTGGGGCAACTCAATTACTAAAAGAACAGGGAAAGATCGGATTTGTATTGCCCGCAGAAATCTTACAGGTTTCGTATGCACAGCAATTACGCAACTTTCTTGCTCAGCAGTATGATAAAATCAATATCATATCTTTTGAGAAGTTGGTTTTTCCGGTTATTCAGCAGGAAGTAGTTCTTTTGTTGTGTGAGAAAAACGGCAATGGAACACATCTTATTGAACATTTAGAATTGAAAGATAGTGATGATTTGGAGAATATTGATATTACTCTTCTGAAATCGCCAACGAAGCAAATAGATTTTAAATCCAATAAGTGGACATTCTATTTTCTGAATCAGGAGGAAATCAATTTTTTAGAAAATGTTGCCACTAACAAAAACATTCCCGCTATTGGTGATTTTGCCAATGTTGAAGTTGGCATTACAACAGGTTCCAATAACTTCTTCACCGTGCCTAAAAGCGTTGTTGAGATGTTTAATTTGCAAGATTATGCCAAACCGATGGTTGGCAGAAGCGTTCAGGTAAACGGCCCGATCTTTACGCTGGAAGACTGGAAGCAAAATAGCGCCGTTCAAGCGAAAGCTCATCTACTCGTTTTCCCCGAAAGAACAAAGTTGCAAAAGAACAAAGACGCCATGAATTATATCCGACAGGGAGAAAAGAAAGGTATTAATAAAGGCTACAAATGCCATATCCGGGATGATTGGTTTGTTGTTCCTTCTATAAAAGTATCAGATGCTCTTTTTATCAGGCGGAATGGATTGCATCCCCGCTTGATCGTCAACGAGGCGAAAGCTTATACTACAGATACGATGCATCGGGTGTTTACGAAGGAAAATGTCAACATGAATGCTTTTGTCGCCAGTTTCTATAACTCGTTATCATTTGCGTTTTCCGAAATATCCGGTAGAAGTTATGGGGGAGGTGTACTTGAGTTGATGCCAAGCGAAGTTGAAAAGATTCTTCTTCCCTATCAGAACAATAATGCCGGGATATTACAAATAGTTTCCCGTATGGTGCGCGCTAATACTAATATTGATGAAATACTCAGGGTGACAAACCAAAAGATACTGGCAGAAGGGTTTGGTTTTACGCAACATGAGATTGATTTGTCTACAAATATCTGGCGAAAATTATCCAACAGGAGAATTAACAGAGGGAAATGGCGGTAAAATAATACAAAAACATAAAGAAATTTAATTTATTTATATCCCGCCTTGCAGTAAAGATGTTACTAAGGGCCTGCTTTTTATATTTACAAATCGGACTTATTATAGTAATTACAAGGTATAACGGATATACGGATTTTATAAAAAAAACGGCGCGTTTATTTAAATTGAATTGTTTTTGATTCAATGCAAATCATTCAAAACGATTGTAAGATTATTAACTCAACAATCTATCATCCTCCGCAAGCCGTTGGGCGGTGTTTTCCTTCTATCCCTGTAATTTGCACTAAGAATCAAAGCAATTTCAACAACATTCCGGGCGAAATCCGGCTTTTTGTCGTATAAAACGCGATTTATTTGGATTATTTTTACATAAAAACTAATAAAATATTATGATGTATAAAAATATTCTTATATTTGCTGTGAATCTACAAACCTAATTAATTATTTATATGGGAGCAAAATTTATTAATGATGAAATTCCCGCAGGTGTTTTGCATAATGCCCTGGCTTTGGGGACGACCGTAAAAGGAGATATAACAACAGATGGTGATTTCCGTTTAGACGGCAGGTTAGAAGGTACTATTAGTTGTGGCGGTAAAATTGTAATCGGCAAAACCGCGAAAGTAGAAGGAGATATTATTTCCGTAAACGCCGAAATCTTCGGGAGAGTTATCGGAAGTATTACTACAAGCGAAGTACTGGTACTTAAACCTACTGCCATTATCAAAGGCATTATCACTACGCAGGCCTTGGTAGTTGAACCAAGCGCTAAATTCTCCGGAACATGTAACATGACGTTGGAAACCGAAGACATGGAAACCGGCCCCGGTGACAATCTGTTTCCGGAAGCTATGCCTGCCACGCCATTGATTGAAGGCTTTGTCGAAATGGGCAACATGGGCGACGACAAATTGTTTTAATTCGTATGGCATAAAAAAAGCAGCAATTGTACATTGCTGCTTTTTTATGTCTACATTAATCTTTCAGACGGTCAGGCTGTAGGGAGCCCTGATGGGATTGCTGCGGCGTTTGTTTGCCTCGTCATCATTCAGGAATTCTTCTTTCTGCGGATTCCAGGTTAACTTCCGGTTGAATTCATAACAAAGATTTACGATCATACACAGAGAGACGGTGCGATGCCCTACTTCTACGGTGCTGATCGGTTGCTTGCGTGTCTTCATCGAATCAAGGAAATCGGCATAATGGTCGTTGCTGCAATAAAGCTTCGTTTCGTTTTCGCCTATTTCATGGTTCAGTAACTTTGCGGGAATTGTATCCAG
>JAISDJ010000086.1 GCA_031264865.1 Tannerellaceae bacterium
ATGGGGAATGAAGATATGACAACAGACGACATTTTACTGGAAGACGAACCCGTCTTATTAGAGAATGTAACGGTAAGCGCTTCCAACCTGAGCAGCCGGATTGACAAAAAAATCATTTACCCTTCCGAACGGCAGGTAAGCGCTTCGACGAACGGGATAGACCTTCTGCAGCAACTGATGCTTCCGAAATTGCAGGTCAATCCCCTTTTCAATGAGGCGTCGTTGCCCGGCGGGGGAGAATTGCAGTACCGTATCAACGGCGTGAAGGTAGAAGCGCAGGATATTATCGCCTTACGTCCGGGGGATATTATACGCCTTGAGTTCCATGACAATCCGGGTTTGCGTTACGGCAATGCGGAAGTGGTGCTCGATTATATTGTACGCCGCCCGGAAACCGGAGGGAGCGTTGGCGTCAACTTTGATAACAGTCCTGTTGTTGCCTGGGGGAATAATAATCTGAATGCGAAAGTGAATCATAAAAAATCCGAATTTGGCGTTAACTATGGCGTCAGCCACCGCGACTTTTACCGTATGTGGCGGGATAACGAAGAAACCTTCACCTTTGCCGACGGATCGTCGTCTACACGCAAAGAAGCCGGCGAACCGGGGCATGGCGAACTGTATTGGCAATGGTTGAACAGCACGTACAGTTATCAGGATGAACGGAGCATGTTCAGCGCAACCGCACGTTATTACGGTAATAATACGCCGCATTTTGATTATAAAGGCTCGTTGTACAACAGGGATAATCCCGACGACGCCGTCTATATGGTTGACCGTTCGGCAAACAAGGTTCATCGCCCGGCGCTTGACTTATATTATCAGCACAACCTGAACAACGGCCAGACAGTTGTGTTAAATACCGTCGCTACCTATAATTATACCGACAACACCCGCCTGTATCAGGAGAGCCGTGAAGGCATTGTGTTAACCAACATAAACAATTTGGTGACGGGAAAGAAATATTCGTTCATCGGAGAAGGCATTTACGAAAAAACATTCGGCGCGAACCGGCTTAGCGCCGGACTCCGCCATACGCAGGCATTCTCGGATAATACCTATACAAACGGCACAACCTATACCACTGAAATGGGCCAGGCCGAAACCTTCCTGTATTCCGAGTTCAAAGGAAAGGTAGAAAAACTTGATTATACAATAGGCGTCGGCGCAACCCGTTCGTACCTGGCACAGGAAGGCGGCGGCAAAGGGTATCAATATTATACCTTCAACCCACGCCTCGTAGTGCAATACACATTACCCGGTCGCTCGTCCGTTCGTTTGAAGGCGGACATCAGCAATGCCTCCCCTTCCTTATCCAACCTGAGCGATGTGGAACAAACGATTGATTCGTTACAAATCCAACGCGGCAACCCGGACTTAACGCCCTACCTGCGCTATCGCTCCGAGTTGACCTACGAAATACAAAAAGGCCTTTTCTATGCCAATTTGTGGGGTACTTACGAATATCACCCGAAAGCCATTATGGATGAAAAACGGTTGGCCGGCAACCGGATCGTCCAAACATGGGATAACCAGCAAGACTGGCAACGGGCGGCAAGCCGTTTGATGCTCCGCGTCGGGCCGCTAAAAGATATTTTGCAGGTATCCGTAACGGGAGGCGTCAATCATTACATCAGCAACGGGAATACCTACCGCCACACCTACACCAACTGGTTTATGAACGCCGACATTTCGGCCACGTACAAAAAGTTCATGCTGGGAGCGGGATTAATGACCAACCAGAATTGGTTTTACGGCGAAACCATGGACGGAGGCGAAAACCTGCACTACGCCATGCTCAGCTATAAACACAAAAACATATCGGCCACGCTGGGAATGTTTATGCCCTTTGCCGACAATTATAAAGTGGAAACAGAAAACCGGTCGCAATACGCTTCATATCACCGGAGCAACTATATAAAAGAAAGCTCGCGCCTGCCCTTCATCCGTCTGTCATGGAATTTCTCCTTCGGCCGCACCTTCACCGCAAGCGAAAAAAGGCTCCATAATACAGACGAAGACTCAGGCGTGATGAATACCGGCAAATGATTAGTCGATGAAAACCGGACGGAATGGCTCTCGTTAGAGAACATACGTTCAATCAACTGTAATTTTCAGGGAATTATGTATATCTTTGCGAAGTTTTTAGCGATAATCAGGGAATGAACTTATAAAATACAAAATATGAATTTTGATGAACTGGTAAAAAATATAGAACAGGTTTCAACGGTCTTTAGACAAAGCGCAAATACATCCATCAATATACACGTTACTGCCCGAAATTGGTTGGTCGGATTCTATATTGTAGAATTTGAACAAGAGGGGGAGAACCGGGCGGAATATGGCTCAATGTTATTGAAAAGACTATCAGACAGGTTGGACTCCAAAGGTTTATCAATGACTAATCTAAAGTTATTCCGGCAGTTCTATATGACATACCCGCAAATTGCAACAATCTTCTCTTCAGAACCCCTTCCTGCAATTGGTCAGACACTGTCTGACCAATTGAGATTACCGATTACAGAAAAAGTTCCGCAGAAGATTGGTCAGACATCGTCTGACCAATTCGTAAAGGGCGTTTCTGCAGATAAATTGATTCAGACGCTTTCTTTTTCTCATTTCGTAGAATTGTTCCCAATAGATGATTTTCTTAAACGTACTTTCTATGAAGTCGAATGTATAAAAGGAACTTGGGATGTCAGAGAGTTAAGGCGACAGATAAACAGCTTGTATTACGAGCGTAGCGGGCTAAGCCGGAAACCTGAACTATTGAGTAGCATTGTACAGAATGCTGTGAAGAAACCGGATGCTCTTGATACGATAAAAACTCCTTATACTTTTGAGTTTTTGGGATTAAAGAGTCAGGATGTGGTTTATGAATCAACGTTGGAACAGGCATTAATAGACCATTTAGAGGAATTTATGCTTGAACTTGGTCATGGTTTTTGTTTTGAAGCAAAACAAAAACGAATTATTATCGGAAAGAAATATTATTTCTGCGATTTGGTATTTTACAACCGTGTCCTGAAATGCCATGTATTGGTGGAATTGAAGGTTGATGAATTTGCTTATGAGCATATCGGACAGCTTAAAACGTATGTAAACTATTACCGGAAGAATGTTACATTACCGGATGATAACCCTCCGATAGGCATTCTACTCGTAACAAATAAAGATAATGCGTTAGTAGAATATGCAATGGCAGATAACGATAAAGATATTTTTGTTTCAAAATATTTATTGGAACTTCCGTCCAAAGAACAATTGATTAAGTTTATTAATCAGGAAACAAGTAAGTTTGATTGACAGGGATGTTTCTGTCGCACACCCAATTATTTTCATCGACTAAAAGAGCGGATTCGTCTATTATTCTCCCCCTTACATGGATATTATTTGCCGCAGAGGGATGGGCTTGGTAGTTTTGTGCCGGTAACAGGCTATCAAATTAAAAGCAATATGAGACGAATTTCTTTAGTATTACTTGCCCTGTCGCTTTTGGGTGGCGCCGGGGTGTATGGGCAGGAAGGGCGGCAGAAGACATGGACAC
>JAISDJ010000162.1 GCA_031264865.1 Tannerellaceae bacterium
CCCGAACGGAGCCGCCGGTGGTTGTCTTCCTCCAATTGTACGGTGAAGGAGATGACGCCGTTTTTGGATAAAGGAGTTACATCGCTCACCACACCGCTGAGTTTCTCGCTTCCTATCCTTACCACGGCTTTGCTTCCGGGAGCAATCCGGTCGCCGTATGTATCGGCTATTTCCCCTTCAATCTTGAAATGGGAAAGGTCGGATACGATAGCTACGCGGTTGCCTTGTTGTACCTGTGCGCCTACTTCGTTGTTCACATACGTCAGTATTGCTTTGCGTGGCGAACGTATCTGTGCATCGTTGAGCGTCCGCTTCATTTCCGCCAAGCCTTTGCGGAAGATACTTAGTTCCAATTCTTTTACTTTTAGCTCGGCTTCTGCCAATGCTTGCTCATTGATGTATTTCTGTTCGTCTTCGTTCAATTGTAATTGCCCTACGTTATAGCTCAGTTCTACCTGTCGTACTTTATCGGTCGTGCCGGCTCCGAGGCTGTCTAGGTATTGTTCGTTGCGAAGTTCTACCTCTTTGCGGTTTAGCTCCATGCGCGATACTTTCAGTTTCATTTCCATTTCAGACAGTTTGCCTTTATTCGATACGCGCAACTGTTCCAATTCCAGGCGCTTCATCTGCTCTTCGTCCAATAATTTATTGTAGTCCGTTTCGGCTGCCTGGAGATCTAATTTTAAGATAGGGGTTCCAATATCTACCGAATCCCCGCCCCGTTTATAAATCTCCACGATGCGCGAATGAATGGGAGAGTTAATGATTTCTTCAAAGGCAGGAACCACCTTCCCCGATGCGCTAACCGATACCTCAATCACGCCCTTATCAACAGTAGACAGATGCAAGTCTTTACGATTCAAAGAGGCCTGCATGACTGAAATAATCAAACCGACGACAACGACGGCCCCCCCAATCCCGGTTATTATTTTGATAAGCTGTTTGCGTTGCTCTTTCCTGCGTACCTCTTTCGATATCTCCCTATCCATAATTGTATAATTTAATTTCCGCCAAACAAAAGCAAACGCTATGCCAAAAACATAAATCATTGATTCAATGAGAAAAGCCGCATCTCCCGGTGTTCAATACCGGACAGTGTGTTCGGTTTTAACCCTGCCCGATTTTCATGCCTATCTTTTTTCAAAACGGTAGGCATCTTTCTCAAAAACGATAGGCATCTCTTGAGAAAAGCCTGATCACGCCTTATTCCTGAAGGGGACGATATCTCCTTCTGAACATTCCGGGCATTGTTCCTGTTATAATAGTGAGAGATAACTAAAAGAATTTACGTTTTTCAATTTAAAGAGTATGACAATCAAGACAAACCTGTTTAGCACATTATTAGTATGTACGAGTTTATTTTTAACAAGTTGTGCCATTGATGGCCATGAGCCGGATGAACCAATAACCAAAGCAGAAGATCCTTCCTTATCCATTACTCCAAGTAAAGAAGTTTTAAGATCCTTTGATATTAAGTTTCCTCATGCAAAAGATATAGAGTGGAGTGTGGATGGCTCTTATTATGTAGCCGATTTCACCGAGTTTTCATCAGCAACGAATGCCTGGTTCGAACAAGAAGGCAATTGGGTATCAAGTAAATCTTCACTTACTTCTTCCGAATTAAATAAAGAAATACATAACGCTTTTCTGAATAGTATTTATTCTACTAACCAGCTTATCAGCAGAAACAGGCTTGAACGTAAAGATCTGGGTGATGTTTATATGATCGAAACAAACAATGGCGCTCATAATATAAATATTTATTATACAGAAAATGGAGATTTCATTAAAACAGTAAAAAATTATGGTGATTATGTAGACCGGCCGGTGGAAGTTTCCGAAAAAGTAAACAATATGGTAACATCTCATTTTACAGCAGCGGAAATTCTGGATGTATGGGAAGATAGTTTAAGCCCCAAAGTAGGGGTGATGGAAAACGATACCTACAAGGTGGCAACTCTTAACTCCGAATACGACTGGGTTTCCACGATCTGGGTTGTAGAAGAAGCGACTGTTCCTGAAGTTGTAATGAATAGTTTTAAGACGTCGCCGTATGGTTCGGTCGAACTTAACAGCATCCGGATTATGGAAAATAGTAGCGACCGGTCTTATTTATTCTATTTCTTCGAAGGAGGAAAAAACAAAATAGCAACGCTGATGGCATCAGGTCTTTTTATAAGTATCATCAGCTATTAAAAAATACAGGTAGCAGGAAATTTTGCAACGCCTTCCTGCTGCCTGCTTTTCATTAATCAACACACACTTTAGATGCCTGTCCGTAGCTGATACGTGCAGGCATCGCCTTTTTATCTATACAGCTATTCGCTGATTAGTTCTAATGTGGCGCTTTTTACTCCCGGAGTAGATGCTTCGAATACAACGGGCCCTGCCTGTTCGGTTGTTTGTACAATGGCGGTAAGTTGTCCGCCGAACAATTTCATCTGGGGCGACTGGAAAGATTCCAAATCCGTACTGTTACCGTTGGATGCAGCCCGATAGACGCCGGCTCCCCTTACCGTAAATTTTACCGGATGGGTAGCGTCCGGACATAAATTGCCGTTTTTATCTACCACTCTTACATTGATAAAAGAGAGGTCTTTTCCATCGGCGGTAAGCCTTGTACGGTCGGCAGACAATTCAATATGGTGGGGCTTTCCGGCTGTATGGATTTCTTTTTCGGCTACCGCATTGCCGTTTTTATCATAAGCAACTACCTTTACCGTTCCCGGTTCATACCGGGTATCCATCCACATCAAACGGTATCGTTTCTGGCGTGTCAGGGCGGCATCGTCTTCTTTGGAAGAACTGTTATGCAGCGTAACGCTCATCTCTTTTGTGCGTACACCCTGGCTTTTACCATTGAGAAACAATTCGGCTGACGGGTAATTAGTGTACACAAATACGGGCGTTATCTCGCCTTTCCGGCCATCCCATGTCCAATGAGGAACGATATGAAGGGTCTTTTCATACTTGTTCCAATGGCTGCGGTATAGATAGTAACGGTCTTTGGGTATACCGGCCAAATCTATTATTCCGAATAAAGAGCTATGACTGGGCCAATCGGTGTAATAAGGAGTAGGCTCTCCCAGATAATCGAAACCTGTCCATACAAATTCGCCAATGCAGTAAGGCAGGTCTTCCTGATGAATAAAATCATCTTCCGGTAGATTAGACCAACCGCAATGTTCCAGGTCATAACCGGTACTTTGTTGGTCGTCGTATTTAGCCATTGCTTTCCGTTCGACCGGAAATTTATATACGCCGCGCGAGCTAACCGTAGAAGCTGTTTCCGAACCTAATATAATTTGCTGCGGAAGCACCTGATAAGCATCCTCGTAAACGGGCAACCGGTAATTGTATCCTACCACATCCAAAGTGGCGGCAAAGTTGTTTGTCAGCACCAGACGCCCGTAATCCATCCCTGCCGTAACCGGGCGTGTAGGGTCTTCCCGGTGGCAGATATCCTGCAAAAAGCGAACCAACTTACTGCCTCCTTCCTGTCCCTGATCAGGTACTTCATTGCCAATGCACCACATCACTACGCTTGGGTTATTACGAAAATGACGGACTAAGTTCACCAGATCTTTTTCCACCCAATCGTTAAAGTAGCGGTTATATCCGTTTTTCATTTTAGGCTTTGCCCATTCGTCGAAAGATTCTGCCATCACCATTAGGCCCATTTCGTCGCATGCTTTAACTAATTCCGGGGCCGGCATATTATGTGATGTGCGGATAGCGTTGCAACCCATATCTTTTAGTATCCGGATTTGCCGGCGAATGGCGGCGTCATTCACAGCAGTTCCTAACGGGCCTAAATCGTGATGATTGCAAACCCCTTTAAACCTGATTTTTTCTCCATTCAGAAACAATCCCTTGTCGGGTATAATTTCTATCGAACGGACGCCGAAGGTGGTGGTATACTCGTCTTTCAAGGTTTCGCCGTCATACAAAAAAGAGGTTGCCGTATACAGTTCCGGCGTATCAGGCGACCACAATCTAGGTGTCTGTATAATAGCCTCCTGTGTGAAACATTCTCCGTCGAAAGCGGTTAATTGAATACGCGTTTCCAATATCTTCATCCCGTTTGGGTTCCGTATTTCGGTAAGCAGGCTATATTGTTCGGGAGACGTCTTTTCCGGACGGACGAGGTTTGTCTTTATATTTACACGCGCAAACTCTTTCGTAACGACAGGCGTAGTAATAAATGTTCCCCAAACAGGTATATAAGCATTTTCCGTTACTACCACATGCACGTTCCGGTAAAGCCCGGCTCCCGGATACCAGCGCGACGATTCCGGAAAGTTCTCCAAACGAACGGCCAATGTAACCTTCTCGCCGGGCTTAACATATTCCGTCATATCAAAATAAAACGAATTATATCCGTAAGGCCAGAAGCCCACCTTTGCCCCGTTAATATATACATTGGCATTACTCATCGCGCCATCAAAGAGGATAAACGCCCTCTTGCCTGTAGAAAATTGAGGCATATCAAATTGTGTACGATACCAGCCCACACCAGTAAAAGGAAGCCCTCCCGTACGCCCGGCATGTTCTAAGGCTTCTTTTTGCCCATCCTGCGTGATAGCTACTTCCTGTAAATCATTCGTAGCGCTGAACGGACCATAGATTGCCCAGTCATGCGGAACGGTTACAGATTGCCATTTACCATCATTAAATGCAGCCTGCATGGCATTTGGGTGATCTCCACGGGTAAATTTCCAGTTTTTCTCCAGCAAAAACTCAGTACGCACCTGTGCCCATACAGTAGATAATTGAAAGAATGTACAGAGTACAACGATAAAATAAATCCTTTTCATAAGACGTATTATTAATAAGTGGTTTTATGTAGCGACAAAAGTAATGAAATATAAATAGTAATTATTACATGTACGGGTAGTAATTAATGTGTTAAAGTTAGAAGTAATGTTTTTACAAACCATCGTAATTTTCCCCAAAAGAAACTATCTTTATCGCATTGAATTATGTATCACCTTGTAAACCGATAAGAATTAAAATGGCACGAGCAACAACAAAACAAGATTTAATCATTGCCGCAAACGGACAATTTGACAAATTATGGACACTTATCAATTCTATGTCTGATGAGAAACAAAACTTTCCATTTAGTAGCGATATGGCTACAGCGGGCAAAGAAACGCATTGGAGCAGAGACAAGAACCTGCGCGATGTGCTTGTTCATTTATATGAATGGCATCAATTATTATTGAATTGGATAAATACCAATCGCACAGGAAAACAAAGTCCCTTTCTACCGGAACCGTACAATTGGAGAACATATCCTGTTATGAATGTTGAATTTTGGAAAAAACACCAGACCACTCCATTAAGTGATGCGAAAGATATGTTAAAAACAAGCCATAAAGAAGTAATGGATTTGATTGAAACATTTTCCAATGATGAATTATTTGCCGAAAAAGCCCTCAAATGGACGGGAAATTCAATATTAGGCGGTTACTGTGTTTCGGCAACGTCGAGCCATTATGACTGGGCGATGAAAAAACTCAAACTACACATAAAAACAGATAAGTAATTCATAAATACGAAATGGAATTTATACCGGCAAAAACAATCCTGCAAAAATCAACCTACGGCAATCGTTGGTTTGGGATAGATTACAATATGAATCTGTATAAAGGATGTCCGCATGGTTGTATTTATTGCGACAGTAGAAGTGATTGTTACCGGATAGAAAATTTTGATACGGTCAGAGCGAAAGCAAATGCGATAGAAATCTTAACACGCGAACTGCAAACCAAAAGACAAAAAGGAGTGATCGGTATCGGAGCGATGTCAGACACATACAATCCTTTTGAAAAGCAGTATGAAATCACACGAAAAGCGCTTGCACTCATACAGAAGTACGGTTTCGGAGTATCTGTTGAAACGAAAAGTAGTTTGATGGTAAGAGATATTGATCTCTTCGCGGAAATAAACGAACGTCAAAACGTAATCTTGAAATTTACCATTACAACGGCCAGCGATAATTTGTCTAGAATCATAGAGCCCCATGCTTGTCTTAGTTCCGAACGATTTAAGGCGATGAAACAACTTTCGGACAAAGGCTTGTTTACAGGCGTTCTATTAACGCCAATAATCCCCTTTATTACCGATACGGAAGAAAACATAAAGCAAATCGTACGATTATCATACGAAAATGGGGCGAAATTCGTCTGGTCGATGGGTGGAGTAACGCTACGGGCGAACCAACGAATCTATTTTTATGACAAATTAGACAGACACTTTCCGGGATTAAAAAGCCGGTATGTAAACACGTTTGCCAATAATTATGTTTGCAATTCCCTGAATAAAAATCTGGTAAATACCATCAAGGTGGAATGTAACAAATACGGATTATTCTACAAAATGTCGGACATTATTAAAGCATATAAACAAAAAAACCTCCATTTCGAACAATTAGACTTATTTACGATTAGAAAGTAATCGTTATTCCGGCCATTACATTGAATCCTTGTAAGGGATATCCGTAAAGTAATTCATATTTCTGAAACAAGAGATTGTTAAGCTTTACGTAGGCGCCGAATGTATCATTGATCGTATAAGAACCGGTTAAATTCAATTCATTTATATTTTTCATCTTTTCGTTTTCGGGGCCTGATACATAGGTTTTGCGGCCGGTAGCCAGGTAATAATCCAATCCCAACGTAAGATTGTCTATCGGGCGGACTGTTATCCCCGCATTAAATTCCATTTCCGGACGTCCGTAGGCATAATATTTTAAGGTGGGAATATATCCGGAAGAAGGGCTTTCCTTCTTTTCTACAGACCATTTATTGTATACGCCTTTTAGACTGATTTTGAATATCTCTTGGTAAGCATATGTCATTTCCAATCCTCCCTGTAAACGGTTGGAATTTAGAGAAAACGTATTACTTACGTTGGCAAATCCCTGGTAAGTAAGGGCAGGAATAAAAAAGTAATCTTTATCAGTAATTTTATATCCGCCAAATAGATTAAACCAGAAACCGGGCGCTACGCCACTTTTCAATCCGACAACGGCATCCAGCCAGGTACGGGAAGGCATAACTCCATGTTCAGGGTTGATATAACGGTTTTCCCGGGAAAGTTGATAAGCGCTGTTTGAACGGATATCTCCATCGGCGGTTAGATATAAAACGGTTTTGCTTCCTACGGTTATGTCGGCGGCTATGTCGGGAGAGGCAAAGAATTTACTGTTGTCACCCGTAATAAACATTACTTTAGCGCCCAGTCTGATATTCCAGTTATCATCATTAACTACATAATAGGGGTTTAATGTTCCCTCAAAATAGTTTTCAAATAGAAAATCTCCGGTTGGCAAACTGTAATTAAAATAATTGAATTTACCTCCGATACCGACACGTTGATTTCCTCCAAAACTACTACTTAATGCCAACTTACCACCTACGTTATGTTCCGTAATGCCATCGGTTTCTTTATTCAAACCATAGTTATAGGAGAAATTTGTATAGTCCAAATCAAATAGATATCCTATAGTTGCATCCTCTCTGGATTCAACTCCTGCATTTATTTTTATCAATTGGTTTATTTGATTTGTTTCATCGGTAAGACGTTCGTTTGGTAGGTAAAAATAGGGGCTTGCTCCGGGTAAGCCATAGTAATTAAAGGATGAATATCCATAGTCGGCGCCTAATTTGAGAGCCGCCTGTTCAAACTGATGGCGGAAGTTAACTCCACCTAAGTTGTCATTCAATTTCGCTTTTGTTTTTTCATGCTCCCCTTCTTGCTGGAGATATTTGATATTCCCATTTGTGGAACGATGAGAGAAAAAGATATTCAGTTGGTCTTTATCTGTACTTAAGATATGATATCCGGCATCGGCATTTATATTCAGATAGGTCCCGATACCGAAATTCAGATAACCTTTCCGTTTATTGTATTCTATATCTGTCATAATATTACCGGAAGGCAGAATACCTAGTTCTCTTTTAGGCTCAGTTGGCAGGGTGAAAGTAGCATAATCAATAGACCGCTTGCTAACAACGGGTTCTTTTATTTCCGGCAACGTATTCACTTTATTAGCATCCTGTACAGATGGATCATACTCTCGCTCCAATGTTAATTCCCGGTTTACACTTTCCTGTGCAAGCATACTGTATGAAAAGCTTGATAAAACGATAATAAAAAGCGCTTTTATAGTATTATATATTGTCTTCATCACTTTCTTGTTATTTTAATTTAGCCAATCTGTTTTCTATCATATCGGCAATATCATCCGTTGCTTTATAGTTATTCTGTAAACTGGTAAGATACTGACGTGCCTGTAAATGATCCCCCCGACGTATATAAATATCTGCTAATAAAATAAATCCGCGAGCCAGCCAATATTGATGAGGAGTACCGTTTTCTATAAAATTCATGAGCGTTTCCTCAGCTTTTTTATCTTCGTTTGTATCATAATATAACTGGGCAAGAAGATATTTGGCTTCGGCTCCGTAAGCGGTACGTGTATCTTTACTTACTTCCTGTAGGTCGGGTAATGCCCTGTTTGCCTGATTTAAATGAATATAGGATTTTGCCCTTACATAACGAGCTTCAGACCTTATTTCCGGTGAAAGTTTCGTTTCCTTTAGCAAATCGTCAGCTCCGGTTAAAGCATCCTGCCATTGATCGGTGTATTGTGCGCATCGCATGATTCCTAATTTAGCAGCTTCACGATTTTCAGGGCTTTCGGCTACCAATTGCAATCGTTTGAAACTTTCCAATGCGGCCGCATAGTCCTTTTCCAAATACTCTATTTCAGCTTTACGGGCCCAGGAATCTTCCCTAAACTTCGTGTCGCCACTTTGTGTCACCATCGTAAATAAGCGTTTGGCTTCCTTATAATCTTTATTTTGGAAAGCGATACTTGCCAGATAATAATTAGCATTAGAGCTGAAAGCTCCTAACGGATAATTCTGAAGATAATTAGCCAGACTATGACGAGCGCCGTCATGATCACCTCTCATAAACAAACGTTCGGCAGCAATATAAGTAAGCAAATCCTGTTCGGAAATTTCAATCTTCACACTACCTCCTAACGAATTAACATACCGTGCATAAGCATCAATGTCATTCAAGTCAATATAAACAGATTTTAAGTCTTGTAAAGCAACACGCGCTTCTTCACTATTGGGATAATCACTGATGACTTTTTTATAAGCTTCGGCAGCCTTTTGTGTTTGGTTATCGTTATAGTGTAACAAACCTAACTGTACGCCGGCTTTTCGGGCGAGGCTGTTTTGCGGAAAGCGGCGCATGAGTGTTTCGAAAGCTTCGGTAGCGGCCGGGCTATTTTCCAATAATACATATGAACGCCCTTTCTCAAACAACGCATCCGGTACGTAATGGGATTCGGGGAAATCACGGATTAACTTGTCCATTGTGTTAATCTTGGCATCGTAGTTTTTCTGCAATCCGGAAACATATCCTTTCTGAAATAAAGCATAATCACCGGCAGAAGGAAGTATAGTTACCGCCCGGTTATAGCTTTCTTCTGCCTGAGCAAATTGACGGTTGTAAAATAAACAGTCGCCAATACGGTTGTAGGCGTCGGCATATGCTTCCGGCTGTTGGTTTTGTTCAATACTTACATATTGACGGAAATTAACTAATGCTTCGTTATATTGTTGTTGTTTGAAATAACCATATCCCATATTATAAAAAGCCAGTGCATACATATCCGTATTGCGTTGGCGGGTATTGTTAGCATATGTACGATAGTCGGAAATAGCTTTTGCATAATCTCCTTGCCGGTAATAAGATTCTCCACGCCAGAAATAAGCATTGTTTCGTGATTCCGGATTATGGCTTCCCATTTCAATAGCACGGGAAAATAGGTTGACAGCATCATCCAGCTTCATGTTAGTGAACGCTTGTGTACCTAACTGAAGAAGAATATCCTGTTTCGCTTCCAATATTTTTGTACTTGGGTGATTGATTTTATCAATAGAAGTAAGAGCAGCCTGGTAGTTTTTAGTGGTAAGATAGACTTCTACCAGATAATCATTTACTTTATCGGCATAGGAGGAATTAGGGAATTCATTCAGGAAATTTTCGAATACAGTTACAGATTCTCCAAATCCGGTAAAAGCTGTTTCATGAATTAATAATGCATAATTATAAGTAGCTACCTCTTTTATCTGTTTATCAAAGGAAGAAGCTGCTGCAACTTCAAAAGCCATACGTGCATTATTTTTATCATTTCTTTTCAGATAACTTTGTCCTAAATAGAGATAAGCATTTTGTGCTAATTCATCATCTTCGCGAATGGTTTGCCCAAGGTATTTGATCGCATTCGCATAATTACCTTTATTGTAATAACAAACGCCTAAAATATAAAGTTCGCCTCGTAATGGATGATCGGTAGATGCAATGTATTTGTCTAATTGAGCGATTGCTTTCTCTTCATTTTTCAGGTGGTAATAAGAATTACCTGTAATACGATATAACTCTGTATTATTCTCACTGTGCGGATAATTAGTAAGCAACTCTTCTCCTTCATGAATCGCTTTATCATATTTACCTTGTACAAAATAAATCTGGGTAATAAAATAGAGTGATTGCTCCCGATAGGCAGGAATCTCTTTCAGACGGGTAAATTCTACTAACGCATCGTTGTATTGTCCGGTAGCATAATCTATATAAGCGACGTAATAGGTGGATGCTTCCCTGTATGTACTACCAATTTGTTTGATGCGGGTAAAATAGGTTCGTGCCTGCTTCTGATCACCTATTTGCAACAAGGAATAGGCCAACCGATAACTATAGGCTTCCTGCCGGTCGGAACTGAGCATATCTATATCCGCTTCATTCAGCCAAAAAACGGCCTTCTCATATTCCCCTTCTGCAAAATGGACAGACCCAATGAAAAAATTAATTTCATCGGTATGCTGTGAATCGGGATATTTACCTAAGTAATCTTTTAATAACTCAGGAGAATCGGAGCGGCCTTGCTCAAAAGCAACATATGCTAACATATAGTCAGCTTCCTGTATCAGACTGGCGTCTGTTATATACTGTTGCTTATAAGCTTGTAATTTGTCGATACATCCGGCATAATTCCTGAGATTGAAAAACTCTTTTCCTTCTACAAATAACCGGTTCGATGCTTCGAACTGATACGACCGCTGTCCATGAGATGTAAAACTTGCTACAATTAAGCACAACGGAATAAGTATTCTTCTCATCACTCCTTTGTTTAAATATGAAGGTATTATTAATATAAACGTACAAGGAACTATTATTGTTGCATCAGAACGTTTGATTAATATACCTTTGTTATTGAATGACAAAGATATTGAAAGAAAAGATATTTGCAGCTAAAGAAATGGGGAAAAGAGTTAATCTATTTCAGTTTCAAATATAATTTATTCACTCCGATATCGTTTAACCGCTTTTTTAATGGACTGCAATCCGAAGGCATCCGAGTTTAAGTCGTTAGGAGCGATTCTAATGATTTCTGCGGCGTCATCTGCGGCTTTAGCATGATCGAAATTATCTACATGACATTCGAAAAATAAATCTAAGGTGTGTACTTCAAAGCCTAAATAAGGATAAATATTGGGAATGGAAAACAGATAACGACACTCTGTAATGATAAGGCCGGTTTCTTCCTTTATTTCCCGCCGGACAACTTCTTCTGCGGATTCATTCATGTCGGCAAAGCCTCCGGGTAAATCCAACGTACCTTTTGCCGGGTCTTTCGCACGGCGTACTACTAATAAATCCCCCTTTTTATCCTTTATAAAACAGGCAACCGATGCCGACGGATTAAAATAATAGGTAAATCCACAGACTGTGCATTGTTTCGCTTTCTCGTTACGAATCGCAAACGACTTCGAACCGCAAGAAGGACAATATGTAAATTGATGTAAGGGATGCATGATTCTTTGGAATTGAAAATTGGAAGTTGAAATTTAATGTCGTTTAGTTAAGTTATAACTACAGGTAAGCCTTTTTTTCAAAAGATGCCTACCTTTTTTTAGAAAGGTAGGCATGAAATTTTTATCAGCTCGTAGCGCAACTTTAAACGTCTTTCGTTTCCCAGCCTAAAGCGCTGGCGCCTAATACGGCAGCGTCTGATTCTTTCAACTGAGAGAACAATAGTTTTGTTTTACCGGCAAAAACTTTCAACACATTTTTGTCTAAAGATTCTTTGATAGGTTTCATTATCAGATCTCCGGCTCTGGCTAAGCCGCCAAACAAGATAATGGCTTCCGGGCTGGAAAATGCGATAAAGTCGGCAAAAGCTTCACCTAACATGCTACCGGTTGCGTTGAAGATTTCAATAGCAAGTTTGTCGTTCTTCATTGCAGCGTCATATACATCTTTAGAGGTTATTTCGTCGGGGTTTAAGTCGCGCAAAACACTCTCGTCGGTACGAATTTCCAGATATTCACGAGCTGTGCGTGCAACACCTGTGGCGGAAGTATAAGCTTCCAAGCAACCTTCGCGTCCGCAACCGCACATACGTCCGTTGTGACGACGCGTAATTACGTGCCCTAACTCACCGGCAAATCCGTCGTGTCCGTAAACCAAATTACCACCAATCACAACGCCACTACCAACGCCTGTACCAAGTGTGATCATGATAAAGTCTCTCATGCCACGTGCAGCGCCGTAAGTCATTTCTCCGATAGCTGCGGCATTGGCGTCATTTGTCAATGTTACAGGGATACCATTTAATTTCTCACTGATTAATTGAGCTAAAGGAATTGTTCCTTTCCAGGGAAGATTCGGTGCAAATTCAATACATCCGGTAAAATAATTGCCGTTAGGCGCACCTACGCCAATGCCTTTAATCTTGTCGTGTCCACCGGCTTGCTCAATTATACCTTCGAGCCCTTTAGCCAATTCGTCGACATAATTATTTACATCCGTATGTTTACCTGTCTTTATTGAACAACTATACAAGATTGTACCTCTTGCATCTACTATACCAAATACGGTATTAGTACCACCAATATCGATACCTACTACATAAGGTTTCTCCATGATTTTATAATTAGGATTAATAATGAAAATTCAATTGGGGAGCAAATATAGTAGGATTCTGATAGATACAATAGAAATTAGTCATAAAAAATGCTGGCTTATACCACAGGAAGTATTTCTATCCAGTAATCATCAGGGTCGTTAATAAAGTAAAGCCCCATTGACGTATTTTCAAAACAAACACATCCCATTTCCTTGTGAAACGTACGTACTTCATCATAATCGCCTTCTACCCGAAAGCAAAGATGGCTTTCGTTATCACCTAATTCATAAGCCTCTTTCTTGTCTCTCAACCAGGTAAGTTCCAACAGGAAATTTGTTTTATCATCTGTTAGATAAACTAAAATAAAAGAACCGTCTTGCGCCTCTTTCCTATGATGTTCTTTCAGTCCGAGAGCTTTATTATAAAATGAAATACTTTTGTTCAAATCAAGAACATTGATGTTGAAATGGTCGAATCTTCCTTTGATTTCCATACTACTTAGTTATTTAATTGTAAACTGTTGTCCCTTCTCTGTTAACGGAAGCAATTGGCAATGATGCGCTTCTGCATAGTTCTTAAAAGCAGCAACTTTATCATAAGCTTCGCCAAAGTGCATAGGGGCAAATAAACAGATTTGAATTTCGTCAACCAATTGTTCGGCACCGCGCATATAAGCTGTTCCCAGCCGAGGATCGATGGGAAACATGGCCAAATCCAGTTGGTCGGTTGTTTTTGCCAGTAAGGACAGTTCCTCCAGATAAGCTGTTTCCGCCTCATTTACTTCTTCCCTGGTTGATTCATCCATCCAATGCCAGTTATTCAAATCACCTGCATGGAAGATACGTTTGTTTTCTATCCGGATTAAAAAAGATATGCCGGCGTCTGTAGAGCCAAACGCTTTTATGAATAGGTTTGTATCTTCATATTCATCCCCCTTTTTCAAAAATAAGGCATCTTCCATTTTTGCACGCCCTTCATGCAGGATGTCTGTTGAAAAAATATAGATGATATCTTCTTTCTTCTGTTTCCAGGTTAAGACGTCCGGATTAAAATGGTCAGGGTGAAAATGAGAAGCCAACACATACAAGCGCCCTTTCCGTTTCAGCAACGTATCATGCACATACCCCTGACCAAGCGATTTACCCGAATCTTTATAATAATCGAATATAACAGCAAAATCATCCGTCTCTACAACATAACAACTATGATAGATATAAGTCAGTATCATCCTCTTCCTCCTTTTTATTATACGAAGGTATGAATTTTATATTAGACTCTAATGGCATACAAATAACTAATCATACATCCAATTTCCAAACCAATAGATCATCTTCTTCACAAAGGTATACAAATCCTAATTTCAGTATCGTCTTTCTTGAAGCTATATTCGATTTATCGCAACGGGCGATGATGCCATTAACGTCATCATGGCTTAATCCCCATTTTAATAACGCCTTTACGGATTCGCAGCAAAAGCCTTTTCTTCTTCTACTCGGTATAATTCCGAATCCTATTTCAATATACCCTTCGTTATCCGGTCTTCCAATGTATCCGGCGCTCCCTATAATTAAATTGCTTTCTTTTTCTATGACCAGCCACAGATTAAATCCGTCCTTTCCGTTCTTCTTTACTAATTCTTCAAACACAGGAAAGGCTTCCTTCAAATCATCTTCCGGCCATTCTTCATTATACTCATATCCGGACAATTGTTTTGGAACGCTTCCGGAGAGCTCATTTATTATTCCTATGTCAATTGGAATTAGAATAGTTCTGTCGGTAATTAATTTCATTTCAATATTTTTCTCAAAACAAATGCTACTGCCCAAACATTCATATTGCCCATAATTGGCCATTCTTATATAACCTTTCTTTTGATACAGCTTGATGGCTTCGGGTAATTTTTCTCCGGTTTCCAGAATACACCGGGTAAAATTCAGTTCTCTTGCCCAGTGTTCCAATTCGTCCAATATCATAGAGGCGACACCTTCTCGCCGTTGATTTTCCCGAACAAACATTCGTTTTATTTCCATTGTATCCGGCGAATACTTGCGGATAGCCCCACAGCCCACAGCTTCATCAGCGAGATAGGCTACAACGGCATATTTGATTGTATCAATTCGGTTAAAAGGCTCACAAATACAATGTGCGGTTTTATCCGATTCATCCAGATAGTTGTCTAACAAAAGGACAAGTTTCTGAAAATCTTTGTTTTCCGGGTTTACTCGTTTAATTGTTATCATGGTAATCGGATTGAGCATTAAAATATTATTGATTTAACATTTTAACTCCTTTACTTCCTACCAATGCCTGCATTTGCGTAATTGCCGTACTGTTCAGTTGTACTAATCGTTCCTGTTGTGGGAGTTTTTGCTGAATAAGTAAAGCGTTAATACTTTCCATATTCGACAGTACAACCAACTGTTCAAGCGTAGCATAGTCGCGAATGTTACCTTTCAAGTCTGAATTTTCCTCACGCCACTCTTTGGCAGTCATTCCAAATAGGGCAACGTTCAGTAAATCGGCTTCACTGGCATAAACATAGTTTATTTGCTCTTTTGTCAGCGTTTGCGGCACAAGATTTTGACTGAGAGCCGAAGTATGACTATGATAATTGATTTTCGAGAGTGTGCGTTGCAAGTTCCATTCGAGCGAAAGACGTTGGTTTTCATCGTCTTTCAGGCGTTGAAATTCCTTGATTAAGAAAAATTAAATTCAGCCGAAAGCCATGAACCGAACTCAAAGGCAATATCTTTATGCGCAAAAATTCCTCCACCATAACGACCCGATTTTGAAAAAATTCCAATGGCGTTTGTACGTTCTACCCAACGTTTTGGCGTAAGGACCAAACGCCCGTCAGCATTTTTAATCGTATGGAATTCCATACGGTTAAAATCCGGGTTATAAATTTGTTTCCAAATGCCTAAAAACTCAAGTGTAAATCGTGTACTCATCCAATTGGAAACAACAACACGCGCCTCTAATTCGTCTTTATACCCAGCCATATCGGTCAGTGAAATATAATCGTTATTTTTCTCCGAGATGACGCTTATTTCCGTTCCCTGAACGGTTATTTTGTCTTTTTTTGCCATATATCTGTTGTTATTGCAATTTTGTACTTACAAAGCTACGATATTCCCAAGGAAATCCGCTATGATAAATCCAAAATGAATGAAGTTAAATGTCTAATACATCCCTGTAGATGCTTCCCTTGAAGCCATTATATTGGCTATTCAAGTAGAGCTTTGTCAATGACTTACTGTAATTTTCAATGGCGAACATAGAAGCCAGGGACATAGTGCTAGTTAAAAGGCCGTTACCCAATATGCCAGGATTGCACAGAATCGTATTTTTCTGTATAATATCCATTATCAATTCTGTACATGATAAATTGCTGATTATTTTATCTGATAGTTTATTCATCATATAATCATTGAGTTGTTTTTTCTCTTCAAGCGTATTAAAGCCGTACCAAAGGATACATTTCATTCCTTGCTCGGATGCCTGAGCAAATACATCCAGATAATCTTTTCCGTTTACAGAAGGTTTATCAATAGTATATGGGTCTATATGTATCAAGGTTGATTCAGGTAGATTCGACAATAAATCCAATACTCCGATAATGGAATCTTGATTGATTGTTTCAACTTTATCAGTCAATTGGTTTCTTCTTGTAAAATTGGTAATATTGGTCAGAGCTATCGTTTCAATATCGAAGAAATGAAATTTATCAACAGTACTCCCAAGAACACGCATTGCCAATCCCGGAGAACCTAAATACTTATTTTCTTTGAGGGCGGAATTCTCCAAATCATAATATGTTGATTTTGATAAATTGTCAAAGCTTTCGGCTTCCTTTAGGAAATAATATATACCATATTCCTGTTCGGGAGTATGACTTAAATGGTAATCGGCGCATGCTGAATTGGTTTCAACATAAACTTTCGGTTGTTCATTTCCCATGACTTCGCACAACGCCAAATGTTTCCAAACATCAGCCGGTTTAGCAAAATGATTATAAGTATATTCGTTTTCTGTTACCATGATAATATAAAATTAATTCTTATGAAGTAAACACATATACTTCACCGTTAGTTGTTACTGATATACTTATTATAGATAGAAACTACAATTCGGAACGGATTCCATCTCGGTAGCTCGATTATTTTGAAGTTAAAGTAAAGCAAAGCAATACGTAGAACCACCATGCCGAAGTATAAAAAGAAAAAAGAGTATCTTTGCCTTGATAACTTGATAAAGAATAATGGCCGGACTTTATATACATATTCCTTTTTGTGCCAGACGCTGTTTGTATTGCGATTTTTATTCTAATGTAGAGATGAAGTACAAGGACGCATTTCTAACGGCTCTTTTAAAAGAAATGGCGATGCGGAGGGATTATTTGGAGAGTGAACCGGTGGAAACAATTTATATAGGAGGAGGTACTCCGTCACAATTGACTATCGATGATTTGCGGAGGATATTTGATACGATTTACAGCCTGTTTTCTATAAGAGGAGAAATAGAAGTTACCTTGGAAGCTAATCCGGATGATATGACGCCTGGGTATGTGAAATCGCTCCGGGCACTGCCTGTCAACCGTATCAGTATGGGAGTACAGAGTTTCCATGAGGCTGATCTTGCTTTTTTGCAACGCCGGCATAACAGGGAGCAGGCCATACAGGCTGTATCGCTGTGTAAAGACAATGGATTGGATAACATAAGTATCGATTTAATATACGGACTGCCTGGCCAGACAGTGGAAGCCTGGAAAGAGAATCTGGATGAGGCTATCCGTTTGGGAATACCTCATCTTTCAGCTTATCACTTAATATATGAGGAAGGAACAAAACTCAATCAATTAAAAGAATCCGGGAAGATTAAGCCGGTAGATGAAGAAATAAGCCTATCCTTGTTTTCTGTATTGATAGAGCGTTTGATCAAAGTGGGATATATCCATTATGAGATATCTAATTTTGCTTACCCCGATAAAATATCTATTCATAACAGCTCTTACTGGATAGGTAAGAAATACCTGGGGGTTGGCCCGTCTGCCCATTCATATAATATAGAAAGCCGGCAGTGGAATGTATCCTCGCTTATACACTATATAAAAGGAATAATGGCAGATACTCCGGAGATAGAGATAGAAATGTTAAATATTCCCAATAAGTACAATGATTATATCATTACTGGGCTTCGGACGATGTGGGGGATCAGTTTGTCTTATATTCTTACAAATTTCGGTAAAAAAATGCAAAATTATTGTTTAAAGCAAGCAACCCCCTTTATAAACCGGGGACTGATTCGTTATTCGGATGACAAACTGCTATTATCCAGGGAGGGAATGTTCATTTCAGATGGTATTATGAGCGACCTTTTATGGATATGATTTTTATACAAAATAGGCGTTTTGAGTGACGAAATCCCTATAATTAAGGATATCTTGTGTGTATTTTAGAGATATTTGAGTAAAAAAAACTTTGTTATATCAAACTTATACTTATATTTGCGGTGTTAATGTGAGAAGGTGCCATATTTGTATATCATATCAGGTTGCAATGGTGCGGGAAAGACAACAGCGTCCTACACAATATTGCCGGAGATGCTGAAATGTAAGGAGTTTGTCAATTCCGACGAAATTGCAAAAGGGATTTCGCCCTTTAATTCAGACAGTATTGCTGTCGCCGTGGAAGCAGGTCGGATTATGCACAGACGAATAAAGGAACTTATCGCAGCAGATGAGACTTTCGCTTTAGAAACCACATTAGCAACACGTTCTGTAGTGAAATTGATGCAAGATGCCCAAAAGAAAGGTTATTATGTAACATTACTCTATTTTTGGCTGAATACACCTGATTTGGCTGTAGAACGAGTGAAGATGAGAGTTGCTGCCGGAGGGCACAACATCGCAGAAAATACAATCCGCAGGCGATACGAATCAGGGATACGAAATTTGTTTGAGCTTTATCTGCCGACTAGTGATTATTGGATGATAACAGATAACTCAAAACCGCCAATGGAAGTGATTGCGAAAGGATTTAAAAATGATAAAAAAGAAATATTCAACCTCAGTGTTTTTAATGAACTTGAACAAAAGTATCAATATGAATGAACAAGAAATTAGAGAATTCGAGGAAAATGTAGTAAAAGGAGCTAACATCGCTTTTCAACGTTTGGTTTCTCAAAAGAAAAAAGAAAATGGAGAACTTGTTTTCTCTCGTAATGGCCGGGTTTTTCGTGTAAAAGCGTCTGATTTAGATAAGTTCGGCGTATGATTTCACTACATTACTTCTGATAATAAAAAAATAGCGTAAATAATATTCAAAATGTTATTTACGCTATTTTACCTTAAAAATCTACGATCGATTACTCTTCTTCAACCAATTTCATTTCATCAAGCAGGTAGTTTGCACCCGCATATTTATCGATAATGAAGAGGACATAGCGAATGTCTACAATGATACTTCGCTGATAGTCTGGCAAATATTGGATGTCGCCACCAACTCCTTCCCAGTTACGATCGAAGTTGATACCGATTAATTCTCCACTATTATTTAATACAGGACTTCCCGAATTTCCTCCCGTACTATGTGTTGTAGCGGCAAAGGCTACGGGCATTTTACCGGCGGGCGTCTGATAGCGTCCGAAATCGTTGGCGTCATATAATTCCTTTAGCTTATTCGGCACAACAAACTCCCAGTTATCGGGATCCTCTTTTTCCATTACACCGTCTAATGTCGTCTGACATTCATAATAAACGGCGTCGCGTGGATTGTATCCTTTTACCTGCCCATAGGTAAGGCGGAGGGAAGAGTTTGCATCCGGGAAATTAGCTTTGTCGCCATACATCTCCAACAGTCCTTTTACATAATCGCGATGGGCAAAGGCATAATCGGCATCAAATTCCATTAATGCTTCGGTTAATTGCTTTTTTTCGTTTTGTATGGAAGTAGCAAAGAGGATCATCGGATCTTCTTTTAAGGCTTTGACTGAAGGATGATGAACGAAATTATTGAAATTAGCATCGCTTCCAAAGATAGATTCCTCGAAAATAAAGTCGACAAACCGGTCGATATCTCCTTTGAATTTTTTATCTATTGTTGAAAAATAATCAGGTTGCCATTTTGCCGGGATGAGCGTCCTGTATTCTTTAAGCATTACTTTTGCTATTTTTTTATCTACTTCCGGAGCATAATTTTTATCGGCAAAACGATGATAGGCCAGTTCCAACAGACGAATCACGGATTGCTGTTCAGCTTTGTTTTTTCCCTTTAACGCAATGATAACCGAATCCATTTCTGTCGGCACCCTTGAAAATTCAATTCCGCGTATAATAGCTTCATCCAACATCCAGTTGCGGAAACGTAGGTCTTTTCGGTCTGCTATAATATGTTCGAGTACTAGCAGGGCTTCTTTGTATTCTTCCGCTTTACAGTTTTTATTTGCCCATTCAATTAATTTGTCTTGTTCGGACTTTTTTACTTGTTCGAAGTTCCGTTTGTTTATGGCCCAGTTTGAGCCGATAGCGTTCTTGTAAGCATTAGTGGAACCGGCGTATTTACTGGAGTACTGAATACGTACAGTCGGGTCTTTCAGCATTTCTTCTAGCATCACTTGCTGGCGAAGATTACGGATATTGATACGTACCGCATTGTCGATATCCCTTCGCTCGGCTACTTCCCAGGATGTATAATATTTGTTGGTGCGTCCGGGAAAACCAATCATCATGGCAAAGTCATCTTCCTGTACGCCTTTTAGAGAAATAGTCAGCCAACGTTTGGGACGAAGAGGAACATTGGTTTCCGAATAATCCGCCGGATTACCGTTTGCATCTGCATATATGCGAAAGACAGAGAAATCACCTGTATGGCGTGGCCACATCCAGTTGTCTGTATCAGCCCCGAACTTACCAATAGAGGAAGGAGGGGCTCCTACCAAACGAACATCGGAATACACTTTTTTCGTGAACATATAATATTGATTCCCTCCATAGAAAGCTCTGATTTCTACTTCTGTTCCGGGATTATTCCGAAGGAATGATTCGCCGGCCTTTTCTCTCGCCAGATTAGTAAGGTATCTAGGCGAGAGGAAATTCAAGGTGTTCGGATCGTTGTCTTTTGCCAATGCTTCTTTTACATAATCGGTAACATCTTCTATTTTATCAATAAAAGTGACTTTCAATCCGGGATTGGGTAATTCCTGTTCACGGTTCATAGCCCAGAAACCGTCTGTCAGGTAATCATGTTCGAGTGAACTATGTTGTTGTATCTGGCTGTATCCGCAATGATGGTTGGTTAACACCAATCCTTCCGGAGATACGACTTCCCCTGTGCACCCTCCACCGAAGATGACGACTGCATCTTTCAATGACGATGAGTCGGGGCTATAAATATCATAGTCTTGAAGTTTTAAACCTAAAGCTTGCATATCGGCAAACTTCTGTTGTTTCAATAAGGGAAGAATCCACATCCCTTCATCAGCTATAATAGGTAGAGACAGCATCGTTATCAATACCGTTAAAATAGATTTTTTCATTTGGATTGTTATTTGTATCAATATGTTATATTTTCTTTATTATACATTTTCTTTCCATTGACTATAAGGTGTTTTCGAAAGCATGGAATTATAATATCTCTTGTCTGTAGTCACTTCTATACCTACCCAACTAGGTATTTCAACTGTTTCATGTTCGGATTCCAATTCAATCTCGGCAATGATAAGTCCTTCATTGTCGCCATGGAATATGTCTACTTCCCAAACATGATTGCCTACCGGTACATAATGACGTACTTTGTCGATAATTCCGGAAATACAAAGTTTCATAAGTTCTTCGCCATCGGCTAAAGGAATTTGTTGTTCAAATTCGTACCTGCTCCAAAACCTTTCATCAGAAGGGCCTTTAATTGTAAGGAAAGCATCGTCTCCGGCAATACGAACGCGGACTGTGCGTCCCTGATCGGCACAAATATAGCCTTGTGTTATCCGCTTTGAACTTTTGATATCTTTCCCGAAGTTGCCTGTTACAGTAAATTTTCGTTCCGTTTCAATTGCCATATCTTTACTATTTATTTAATGGTAACCATTGTAGCTCCAAAACCATATTCACGAAAAGAAGCATCTTGGTAATAATATTCTTTATATTTGGTTTTCAGTTCTTTTTCAATATTATTCCGTAATACGCCATCTCCTTTACCATGTATGAATACAATCTTTTGTCCTTTATGTTTAGCATATTGGGCAAGTACTTCATGAAATTTATTCATTTGATAGGCTAGTATGTCGGCACTACTAAGGCCGTTTGTATTGTCGAGCAATTGATTAATATGTAAATCCACTTCTAAAACAGGGGAGGGGACTTTCTTTTTAGGTTCAGGCCTGGGGAAAGGTTTATCGATGCGTATCTTTTGTTGCATCGTTTCTTGCAATTCGGCGGATGAAATCAGCAATTCTCTTTCGGGCAAATCTCCTTTTACAACAGGATAGATTAATGCATTTTCTTCAAAGAAATCATTTTCCATGAAACAATGTATTTTATAGAATTTCACTGTGTCTATATGAATTTCAACTGAGATAGCATTCTTTAAAGCATACGGCTTATCTTTCTTAAAGGCGATACATTGTATACATATGCGTTCCAGACTATTTATATCTTCTTTGCCAAATTCTTCGATGAATATTTTTGTATTAGGTTCGATCAATCCGTTGTAACGACTGTCCCAACTATTATTATTCCTACTCATATAGTTAAAGAACAGATAGTAATTACTTTCGTTGATAAAATAACATTCATATCCGCTTTGTTGAATGGCTTTTGGTTCGAGTGGAAGATAAGCCAGAAAAACGTTCAGCCGTTCTCCTCCGGGAGTTTCCTCCGGTATAAGTTCTTTTTCGGGTTTTGGTTCCGGTATTGTTATAACGGGAGCCTGTTGTTTGGGTTTCAATGAACGAATTTGCGAGTCAAGATGTTCAACCACTACTAATTCGCGGATAAGAGCCGGTATTTCAAAACCATCATCTCCCTCTACAATTACCTGGTCTTTACCCTTAAACCTACGAACAATACCTCCCCCTACACTATTGAGGAAACGGACTTTATCACCTACATTAATATTCATATCTTCTTTTTCAGATTGTTATACTGGCAAAGATAGTGATTGATTACTTTAAAAACATTACTTTTACTTTGAAATTCCGAGAAGGTGTAATCTGTGGGTGTCGTATGGAAGAAATTGTTTTACCTCTGCCTGCGGAATAGCAAAACATAAACCATGTCGTTTAATTATAAAGAGTTAAGTTATAATCAAGGTCTTGTTTATGCACTGGCATGTTATGTAGCCTGGGGGCTATTTCCTGTTTTTTGGAAAGCTATTACAGGCGTGCCTGCCGTAAATGTGCTGGCTCATCGTATCGTATGGTCGTTTGTGTTTCTTTTTGGTTGGGTGTTTTTTATGAACCGGCAAACATTTGTCAGTTATGTAAAACAGCCTCGGCTTTTGTTCAGACTCGGTTTGGCCGGCTTTGTTATCAGTGCCAACTGGGGGATGTATATCTATGCGGTAACGAGCAATCATATTGTCGAGGCTGGTTTGGGTTACTACATCAACCCCTTGGTAAACGTATTTTTTGGCTATATCTTTTTAAAGGAACGCTTGGCTCCCATGCAGAAAATGGCCGTTGTGCTGGCTCTGATCGGCGTTATGTATTTTACCATCAGTTATGGTAAGTTTCCCTGGATATCGTTGATTCTTGCTACCACTTTCGGTCTGTATGGATTATTGAAAAAGAAAGCGAATCTCGAATCCATGCCTGCGCTTACGGTAGAAACGATGATGGTTTTCCCGTTTGCTCTGGCATTTTTATTTTATACGGCCGAAAGTAGTGTGGCAACGCCTTTTTTCCCTTCGTCTGCATTAACAGGTTCATTATTAATTGCCAGTGGCCTTGTTACAGCGATTCCGCTTTTTTGGTTCGGAAAATCCGCACAGGTTATCCCATTATCCACAATGGGTTTCATCCAGTATGTAAGCCCAACACTTCAACTACTTCTCGGAATATTTGTCTATGGTGAAACTTTTGACATAGAGTATCTTATCTGTTTCGCTTTTGTTTGGACAGGATTGGTATTTTATACCATCAGTATTCTTAAAGGCAAGAAAGTGACAATCGCTGAATAGCTACTTTGTAGAATTTACCGGTAAAGTTTATTAATTTTGCGCAGATTTTAAAGAAATGGTTATAAAAACTCAACAAATACGTATAGAGGAATACAATTACCTGCTGCCGGACGAAAGGATTGCCAGGTTCCCTCTTCCCCGAAGAGATGAATCTAAATTATTGTTATACAAGGATGGTAAAGTAGGCGAGGCGGTATTCAATCAGATTACGGATTACCTGCCCAAAGGCTCTTTGCTGGTCTTTAATAATACACGGGTTATACAGGCTCGCCTGCTTTTCCGAAAAGAAACAGGTGCGCAAATTGAACTATTCTGTTTGGAGCCGCAGGAGCCGCATGATTATGCCCTGATTTTCCAACAGACAGAACGTTGTACTTGGCTATGTATGGTAGGAAATTTGAAAAAATGGAAAGCAGGAATGTTACATAAAGAATTACGGATTAAAGATACATCAGTCTGTTTAAAAGCTGAAAGGAAACAGTCATTCGGCGATACCCATATCGTTGAGTTTACATGGGATAATGCCTCTTTTACATTTGCCGATTTATTAGATGCAGCAGGTATCTTACCTATTCCTCCCTATTTACACAGGGAAACAGAGGCAAGCGATTTGAAAACATACCAAACCGTTTATTCAAAGATAAAAGGCTCCGTAGCCGCTCCGACAGCCGGGCTTCATTTTACGCCGGAAACGCTTACCGGTTTAGATAACAGCGGATTTGAATGTGAAGAAGTAACCCTTCACGTCGGGGCCGGAACGTTCAAACCGGTAAAAAGCGAAACAATTGAAGAACACAAAATGCACACCGAGTTTATTGTTGTCAATCGGACATCCATAGAACATATAAAAGAGCATCCTGACAATATTATAGCTGTAGGAACTACCTCTGTTCGTACATTGGAAACGCTCTACTATATAGGTGTTATCCTAGCGAATAATCCCGAAGCTACCCATGAAGAATTAATAGTAAATCAATGGATGCCCTATAATGAGGCAAATAACATGCTTACTGCAAGACAAGCTTTACAGAATATTTTAATCTATTTAGATAAACATAACCTGGATAAACTGATAACAGCTACACAGATATTAATAGCTCCGGGCTACACATTTAAAATAGTAAGAGGCATCGTAACCAATTTCCATCAGCCTAAAAGTACCTTATTATTATTAATCTCTGCTTTTGTGAAAGGCGACTGGAAAAACATCTACGACTATGCCCTTTCTCACGATTTTCGTTTTCTAAGTTATGGCGACAGTTCATTACTGCTTTAAGTTTTGCAAGTAATTGAAATAAAGAAGGAGCATTTTATCACAAAATACCCCCTCTCTTTTTTAGAATAACCAAATTACCCATACTTAAAACTAACCCATTGGATGAATCTGATATCCTTTTCTCACGCAAATGTGACTTACATCATAGTAAAAGTTTATAGTATTTTAAATCAGGTTAACGGCCTTGTAAGATCCGTTACTATATTAAATGTATAATAAATTAACAAGATAAAAATAATCAGAAGCAATCATTAAAACAAGACAATTAAATACAAAAAATAATTAATTTGTGTCATATTTATCCATTTTTTGTTTAGATTGTTTCGGAATAAGACAATATTTCAGTTGAATTATAAATTATTTATGAAAAATATTTTCATTTATCGAAACAAAAAGTTTACATTTGGGCATAATATGAAACTTAACCTTGTTACCCATCATGTTATCGGATCGAATTCTTAATGAAGTATTAGTTCATACACTGCAGAGGGTAATCCCTAAAAAGACTCAGTTGGCTAATATTATTTCGGAAGCGCTTTCCATGGAGAAAGAAACCGTTTACAGGCGCTTGCGGGGAGTAACTATGTTTACACTTGCAGAAGTAGCTGTTTTATCCCAAAAGTTTAATTTTTCATTAGACGAAATTATCATTGATGTTGAAAAGAGCACATCAGTTACCAATATGATGTTGCGCTCATTTTATGCAGAAAAAAAGAAAGAAACGGAAGAAAATGCCTATAGTACGATCAGTTTCGTTGAAGACTTTATAAAAGACAAAGATACTCAGTTTGGAATGGCGCTAAAAAGCCTCCCATTTCCGGTAATCATGCCGTATAAAAGCATATCCGATTATTATAAATATAAGTATAAATTACATGAAAAAGATTTGTCGAAACCCCTCTATTTTAAAGATGTAAGACAATTATTGGAGTGGGAACAAGGGAGTATGGATGAAACTTATAATCTTTTTCGTAATATCTCTCACACTATTTATATATGGGATAAAAAAATAATACCGATTATTGTAAATGATATCATTTACTTTAAAAGTCTGGGATTGATGGATAAAGAAGATGTAGCAGACTTGAAAAAAGAATTATTATCATTAATGGATAGTATGGAAGAAACAGCTTCCAAAGGAATATTTAATAATACGGGAAATAAATGTGATATTTATATCTCCGACGAAGATATTGATGCTACTTATGCTTATCTCTGGTCTGAAAATCGTTGCACAAGTCTTTTGATTACTCATCACATGTATATATTGGTTTCTTATAATAATAAAAGTAAATGTAAAGAAATCAGAGATTGGGTTAGTTCCATGAAGTTTAACTCCACACTGATATCCGGAACCGGCGGGAAAGAACGCATCTCCTTCTTTAAGCAACAGCGGGAAGTTATCGAAAATTTATAAACCGGGTTTACCTCCGTTCATATAGGTTGTAAATGGGTTAACCATGAAGATAAATCCTGATGAAATTCACGAAGGATTAGCCAGTCTGCTTGGTTTACCCAATGGCGGAACTGAAGATTGGGTGAATGATCAGACGAATGATTTTCGGACAATTCCAGCAGCTTGTCTAAGTTAAAACTATCGGAAACCATGCCGGCTCCCGAAATATAAGCGTCATGAGCATTACAAGCCTGTTCTATATGAGTAGGAACCATCAAGACAGGCTTATTCATATACATAGCTTCGCAAACCGATTCAAAACCGGCTGTAGTGGCATATGCTTTGGATCCTGCCATATAGTGGACAAATAAGGTATCGTCCAGCGGATGAAATATCAGGTTATCGTTTATACGTGTTTCTTCAGTCTCTCCCTTTTTATCCCAGAAGAAATGAATCTTTACGCCGGGATGTTCTTTGTGCCAAAACTTTACTTCTTCGCTAAAGCCACTGTTCAACATATACCCGTGCAGGTAATCTCCTTCAGATGGCGCCGCCTCTATAACCTCCCTTCTTATCAATGGAGGTACTACAACAATTCCTTTTTCGGGGACTTCCTTCATCTTCCTGAACGATAGTGCCAACTTCTTACTCGATCCCCAGGTAGTAACCCGCGTATAAAATAACATCATACCAAGTGATATAGGATTGGCTTTCGGAAAACTAAACTCAGGATGAAGAAAAAGATATTGATGAGCAATACAAATCATAACAGCTTTCGGACGAAAGAGGAAATAGGTTAATCCTGTAAGCATTTCGTAAAAGTTCACGACTACTTCGGCTTCCGTCTGCTTTATCATGCGGTTGATATATCGCAAACTACCTATATACCTGTAAGCTCTGGCAAAGTTATATACTACCGATTTAGCCAGGTTTACCTGTTTATTTTTGGATGTAGGAAGGAAGTTTGGACTCTCAAACGAATAGATCGGAACTTTGATCTTTTCACTAAAAAAAGCAGGAATTTTACGTACAGAGCTCTTACCTACCAATGCGCCTACGACTTGATGTCCATCTGCGGTGAGTTTCTGATGAAGGGATAACGCTTGTGTCAAATGTCCTCTACCTTCTCCCTGAATGATGAAGAGTATTTTCATATATAAGATATTTATATGAATAATACACAAATATGACACAAAGCTATTAATATTATCGTACAATTCGATAACATTCTTGTTAAAAAAGAAGTCAAAGGAGTAAAGGAGTTAGAGTCGTCTGATAGGTTTTTCTCCTTAACTCCTTGACTCCTTTAGCTTCTTTGACTACTAAACTCAATCTTCTTCCTGGCTTTCTGCGTAAGCTTTCAACAATTTTTCCTGTACATCGGCAGGAACGAGTTCATAAGCTGAGAACTTCATATTGAAAGAAGCGCGTCCACCGGTAATCGAACTTAATGAAGTAGAATAAGAAGACATTTCTTTCAAAGGAACTTTGGCAGATAGTTTTTCATATCCTTTTTCACTGTTCATACCCATAATTACAGAACGCCGTCCTTGCAAGTCGCTCATCACATCGCCTAAATAATCGGCGGGAACGGAAACTTCCACATCATAAACCGGTTCGAGGATCTTCGGGCCGGCTTCTTTAAAGGCTGTACTGAACGCATTGCGTCCGGCAAGCATAAAGGAAATTTCATTGCTGTCTACCGGATGCATCTTTCCATCATATACGATAATACGTACATCACGGGCATACGAACCGGTCAGCGGCCCCTGTTCCATACGCGCCATAACCCCCTTAAGGATGGCAGGCAGGAAACGAGCGTCAATAGAACCACCTACAATTGAATTAATGAAGACCAGCTTGCCTCCCCAATCCAAATTGATAACTTGTGTGTCGCGAACCGATATTTTATATTCCTGTCCGCCGAATTTGTATACTTCGGGAGTAGGCATCCCTTCATGGTAAGGTTCTACAATCATATGCACCTCACCAAACTGGCCGGCGCCTCCCGATTGTTTTTTATGCCGGTAGTCGGCACGCGCCGCCTTCGTGATGGTTTCACGATAAGGTATTTTCGGTTCAAGAAATTCGATAAAAAGCTTTTCGTTGTTTTCTAATCTCCATTTCAGCGTGCGAAGGTGAAATTCGCCTTGTCCGGAAACAATGGTTTGTTTCAGTTCTTGAGACTGTTCAATAATCCATGTCGGGTCTTCTTCACGCATACGGTTTAGCAATTCACCCAGTTTTTCGGAGTCAGACTCATTAACGGCTTTAATCGCTCTACGGTATTTCGAATTGGGATATTTGATGAAATCGAACGTATAATCAGCCCCTTTTCCATTCAATGTATTACCACGGCGCACATCTTTCAGTTTAACAGTGGCTCCTATATCGCCAGCAACCATTTCTGTAACCTGGCTACGAGTTTGTCCTGCCACTACAAATAATTGGGCGATACGCTCTTTTGAACCACGATCGGCATTCAGTAAATCATCGCCTTCTTTCACTCTTCCTGATATCACTTTAAAATAAGAAACCTGCCCGATATGTGGTTCTATGGTTGTCTTAAAGAAGAAAATGCTGGTTGGTCCGTTTGAATCGGGAGCAATATCTCTATCGTCTGTTGTTTTGAAGTGTGGCATTTTATCCACGGTAGGCACTACATTTCCAAGAAATTCCAATGTCCGGCGAACGCACATATCCTTTTCCGCACACACGCAGAAAACAGGAAACATCCCGCGAAGCGCCAGCCCAGCACTGATTCCGGTACGCATTTCATCCTCGCTTAAGGTGCCTTCTTCGAAGAATTTCTCCATCAGGGCATCGTCGTTTTCAGCAGCAGCTTCCACTAAAGCTGCATGTAATTCTTGTGCTTTATCCATTTCTTCCGCCGGAATATCTAATACTTCGGGAACGCCGCCTTCGGGTTTCCATTTGTACATTTTCATCTTCAAGACGTCTACCACAGCATTAAAAGAAGGGCCTGTATGGATAGGATATTGTATCAGTACAACTTTATTGCCGTAATTTTCCTTCAGTTGGGAAATGATACCGTCGTAATCCGCCTTATCCTGATCCAACTGATTGATAATAAAGATAACCGGTTTGTTAAATTGTTCCGTATAGCGGAATTGATTGATAGTACCAACCTCAATACCATACTGAGCATTAATAACCATTAAAGCAGTATCGGTAACATTCAAAGCTGATACCGCTCCACCGATAAAGTCGTCTGAACCCGGACAGTCGATAAAATTCAACTTCCTGTTCTGCCATTCCACACTAAAAACGGTCGAGAATACTGAGTATCCATACTCTTTCTCAACCGGGAAATAGTCGCTCACCGTATTCTTGGTATCCACAGTACCGCGACGTTTTATAACTCCACCCTCGTAAAGCATCGCTTCAGCGAGAGTGGTTTTCCCGGATCCAGAACTTCCCAAGATGGCAATGTTCTTAATTTCATTTGTTTGATAAACCTTCATGATATCAGGGTTTAATAGATTTATAAATAAACAATGTTTTT
>JAISDJ010000277.1 GCA_031264865.1 Tannerellaceae bacterium
CTTGCCATAACCAACTTTCTCCTCTTAGGCAATAAAAACGGCCGGATATGGGTTTCCCCGCATCCGGCCTGTTTTCCTATTCAGTGCCGTGTCTGTATATAGGCATTATATAGTTTTCAAAGTAAATTCGTCAAGGGGGCATTGCCATCCGAATGTTCGGATGGCTGATTACTACTTGGCATGGCAGATGATTTACGGTATAATGATGGTTAAATTACCCCACATAGGAGGATTATATGGGTGAATACGAGGCTACCATAGAAAGGTTGAATAAGGTTTTGACCGAAAATGGATTTGCAATGTTACATAGGCAGGCATTATACCCGCCAAAAGCGGCGCTCCTTGGAGACAACAACGGTGTTTGGAACACAAGCGTTGAAGTCCGCCTCCGGTTCGATAACGGCGGGAAGTATATCAAGCCGGAGAACGGGGATTATCCTAAAAATTCCGTTACGGGCTCTCTTGTCTAATCTTTTGTAAGCTTGCGTTTAGCGCCGACATAACGTCATTATTAATGACCAATATAGCAACACCTCTAAAGTATCGGCATGGAGCTTTGAAAAAAATGAAATAATGCTTGGCATGGCTGGTGGATTAAGGGTATACTTGGGATAGACGCTTATAGGATGATAAAAATGCCAAAATCTTTTAATATTCGTGCTTTAATAAAAGCAAGGGAAGCCCATGGTAAAGAAGTAGAAGCTTTGGAGACTGCTATCAAAGAGGCGATAAATAGCGCCATTGATGGCATGAAGATTGAAACCGTATGCCTTGGCGAAAACAAGGGCGACAGTTTTAACTTTACGATATGAGGAAAGCTTGTCGTTGAGTAATGATTTCTGGGGCTGAATAGTCCCCTTTTCTATTTTTTCCTGATCGCCTGCACCCTGTAATGTTACATAGACCAGGCCAATGCCACGGACAAAATACTAACGCTTTACCATGAGCGGGCGATTATTTTCTATGAATATAGCCTTTTCTACCATTTGAACCGCCGTGTACGGTGGTGTGAGAGGACGGCTACCCAACTAATAGGCAACCTCCTACTCGATTTTATGTTAAGCATTTAAGGTATCTATCCCCTGAAATCGTCAAGGAATCTGCTTTACGCCTTATTTGTCTCGCGGTGCAGATGTCTTTATTTTTCCTGCAAGACTTGAGTACTGGCGCAAAACTTTTATTAACATAATTTTGAACAGAATTAAGCTCGTTGGTAATAACAGGCGGCCCATAATAAAAAATATAAAAATGAACATGTTCGTTATTTATATTCAACAATATCATTGTATCGTTTAGTATTTTCACCAGATCATCTTTACGTCCAGACTTCACGCCTTCAACAAAAACAATTAAATAATGCTCATTTTTAGAAGAGTTCTGTGCAATACAAAGACTTGCGATATCGGTTTTTGAGCAGCAACACTCAATAACGGCAGTTGCACAGTTCTTATGGTCGGGATACGGACAGTCTGGAATATTGAGCCGCTTTTTACATTTTCCACATAATAACAACCTCAACAAGATTGGTATCATTGAGTTACAAACAATCTTACTAAGATTTGCTGTTTCGGGGCCTGGATTCAGGTTTATTTCATACGGTTTGAAATCAATAGAAATATGCGCTGCCCTAACAATCATTTTTGGACAAAAATCACACATCCGATGATCCCCTCCGATCTATAAATTCGTTATTTAACTCAGACAACGTTATGGTATCTTCATTTATGTTATATGAAATTTCAGCTATCTTATCAGCATTCAAATAATATTCGTTTTCATCCTTCATGTCTTCCACAGTACCGTCCGCATTGATAAATGAAGCGGACACATCATCAACATAAAGCGGCGGGATAGATATTTTTTTATTGACTTCATCTTCATAATCTTTATATCTCGTAATTATGTCGCCTTTTTTGAGCATATTGTTAATCACGTTTAATATATAAGGACTGTGTGTTGTAATGAAAAAACGGCATATCTTAGCATCTTTTCTCTTTATAGAACCATACATACCAGCAATGTATTCAATTGTGTCTTTCTGTTCTTGTGGGAATAGATGCGCTGACGGCTCTTCTATATGAACAGATATAGATTTCCCATAATGAAATGATGTGTCAGGAAGATATTTTATTAGGCGTAAAAAATACAATAGTTCCTGCTGACCGCTGGATAACTCAACAGGAGATATTTCTCTCCCATTGTGGGTTGTAATTCTAATATCTCCGTCCTCAATGATCTTGTTGTCAGGTATTGTTATAGTTTCTATCTTGAGCATCGTGTCCACTAAATCATGTTTTACATCATTTTTCATTCTTCTGATCGCATAGCTTTTAAATAATCGTATAAAACGGTTTAATAATGGGTCAACAGAAAATTCGTTGTTTGTAATGGCGGTTATTGCTCGTGCGGCGGGAATGAACATTGCCGCAATTGGAAAAGTATCTTTGAAATCATCAGAAATTGAGTTATATATTTTAGCCTGTCCAAATTCCATCATGTCTGGGGCATTTGGCATTTTAAAAAATGTCTGCCACTTTTCGATGTTATCATTAATATACTCGCTATTCCAATCCAATTTATTAGTGTCTTTATTCCATTTCATGGATAAATCAAATACATGATCTCCACAAATGTATTTATAATCTACCATAGTTTCCATGAAATCTTTTTCAGGATGAAAACTATGAAAGATGGAAACAAATTTATTATTTATATGCTTATATATCTTATCTGTTGTTAGAGAGTCTTTACCAAAAGAAGATGACAATATACTGACATCCGAGGACCGCTCGAAAAAGTAGAGAAGTTTTAAGCTAAGGCTTTTCCCCGACCCCATGCCGCCGGTAATGACATTAAACCCTTTTATATCCCAATCAAATTCTTTTATCGAGAAAAAATTGCGAATTTTCAGAAGCTCGGTTACACTGCCCATATTCCCATTATCGGCCAATTTTATAGGTACCATGAGTCATAAACCGTATAAAATCCGGGCCTGGAACGGCCTAGTCCCGCCAAAAAACCCGATTATCCATGCAAATAGATTAGTCGGATATTTTTGTTTAGTCAAGACGCTATTTTTGGGAACATCTTTTAGCTGTATTATAACATATACCTACTATATATAGCATGTATATGCTAAACACACCATATATAGCCCCTCTCTCAAATATCACCTGCTAAAGAGGGTGGTGGGCGAAAGATGTGGAGTACCTTGTAAAGAGCGTGATAAGTTATGGCCAGTAAACGAATTATAGTGAGAAGAAACAGGCGAGCAACGTCTTTCGCCCACCACCAACGCTCTGGGGAGAAACCCGAAAGCTGTCAGATGAGATTCTCAAGCGGGTCTATACCGAATTGACGAACGGCAGTGAAGAAAAGCTGGTACAGGAAAAAAAACTGAACTCGGTGAAGCAGGCATAAGCGTCCGGAACAAGGGGAAACAGGAACGGCAGATACAGAC